>CAIOXF010000201.1 GCA_903862155.1 uncultured cyanobacterium
GGCCCTGCTGTTGGGTTTGCGCTTTGGCGGTGGTATCGCCATTGGTTCGGCGGCCGGTTGGTTGCTGTCTGAGCTGATCCGGCGGCTGCCCTCTCCTTCTCCCTCGCTCTGCCTGCAGCTGAGCCTGGGAACCTTGTTTTTGCTGGTGAGCGGAGTGGAGGGGGTGCTGCCCGAAGCCGGCCTGCCAGCGGCGGTGAGTGCCGGGGTGGTGCTGGGCCTGCGGCTGGCGGATGAGCAGGCCGGGCCCTTGGAGGAGCTGGTGGCCCAGCTGGCCCAGCTGGCGATCACCGTGCTGTTTCCCCTGCTGGCGGCAGATGTGAGCTGGGGAGAACTGAGCCCCCTGGGTCTGGGCGGGGTGCTGGCGGTGCTGGCGCTGATGCCCTACCGCTTGCTGGCGATGCAACTGGGGGCGCTGGGCATGCCCGACTTCGGCTGGCGCGAGAAATTCATCGTGGGCTGGATTGCGCCCCGCGGCATCGTGACGGCCGCCGTGGCCAGCTTGTTTGCCCTGCAGCTCGACAACGCCGGCGTGCCCGGCGGCGGCTCGCTCAAGGGTCTGGTGTTTCTGATGATCTTGCTCACCGTGGGGATCCAGGGCTTCACGGCACCAGTGCTCGCCCGCCGGCTCAATCTTGTGGAACCACCGGAAGACGATTCCGCTTCGGCTGCAGTGCCTGACCAGGACCCGGAGAAGGTGGCTGCCTGACGAGTGGGCTGTTCAGAGGCAGCGCTGAATGCGGTTGCGGTCGAGGCCTCGGCGATGCAGGAGCAGCCAGGTGGTGAGCAGGTCTGGACCCTGGAGGCTGCCCAGCAGGGCCGCCCGCATGGTTTTCATGATCACGCCCTTCTTCACGCCAGCAGCGGTGGCGGCTTCGCCGAGCAGGGTTTGGGCCTGATCGGCGGCGAGTTCAGCTTCGGGCAGACGCTCCAGTAGTGCAGCCAGGGCGGCCTTGGCACCCTCCACCGCGAGCTGGCCCTGGGCCGCCTCATCCAGTTCGGGCGTGGTGAAAAAGGGCTTGGCCTGCTCCACCCCATCGGCCAGAAGGGTGAGGGAGGTGCTGAGCAGTTCGCTCAGATCGGTTTCCCAGGCTGGATCGCTGCCCACCTCAAAGCCTTCGGCCTGCCAGAGCGGCAGTAGTTGTTCCCGCAGTGCCGCGGCGCCCTGTTCCCTCAGCACCTGGCCGTTGAGCCAGTTCAGTTTGTCCCAGTCGAAGCGGGCCCCGGCCCTGTTCACCCGCTCAAATCCGAAGGCCTCGGCGGCTTGGCTGAGGGTGAAGCGCTCCCCCATGCCTTCCGGCGGCGACCAGCCCAGCAGGGTCATGTAGTTGGCCAGGGCTTCGGCGGTGTAGCCCATCCGCCGGAAGTCGCTGATTGAGGTCACCCCATCGCGCTTGGAGAGCTTTTTGCCTTCCTTATTGAGGATCAGCGGCGTGTGGGCGAACTGGGGCACGGGGTAGCCCAGGGCCTCGTACAGCAGCAGTTGCTTGGCGGTGTTGGCGATGTGGTCTTCGCCGCGGATCACGTGGGTGATTGCCATGGCGGCGTCATCCACCACCACCACCAGGTTGTAGAGGGGGTCACCGATCTGATCGTGGGGTGCCCGCCGGGCGATCACCATGTCGCCGCCCAGATCGCTGCCGCTCCAGCGCATCTCGCCGCGCACCATGTCGCTCCAGGTGATGCTGCGAGCGTCGTCGATGCGGAAGCGGATGACCGCTTCGCGCCCCTCGGCGATGAAGGCGGCTTGCTGCTCGGGGGTGAGATCGCGGTGGCGGTTGTCGTAGCGGGGAGCCTGCTTCGACGCCGCCTGAGCGTCGCGCATGGCGGTGAGCTCCTCTTCGGTGGCGTAGCAGCGGTAGGCAAAGCCGCCGTCGAGGAGTTTTTGGATCGCCTCACGATGCAGCGAGACCCGCTCGCTTTGGATGACAGGATCGCCGTCCCAGCTGAGGCCCAGCCAGGCGAGGCCGTCGAGGATGTTGTCGGTGAATGCCTGCTTGCTGCGCTCGCGGTCGGTGTCTTCGATGCGCAGCAGGAAACTGCCGCCGTGGTGCCGGGCGAACAGCCAATTGAATACCGCGGTGCGCGCCGTGCCGATGTGCAGGCTGCCCGTGGGACTTGGCGCGAGACGTACCCGAATGGCCGAGGTGGACTGGGGACGCACAGCCTCAGGCGTCGCGTTCACCGCTGGCTCTCCGGGATGGAAACGGGACTGACGGGGCTCGAACCCGCAACTTCCGCCGTGACAGGGCGGTGCTCTAACCGATTGAACTACAGTCCCAGGCGGCCTTTTCAGGCGGTCTGTTTATCTCTGAACTCTGCAGGGATTTCAGAGATGTCGGGTTGCCGGAAGCGGAGATCGCTTGCCGTCCGACTTCAAAAGTATCCGTGATCACGGGCCCGTTCGTCAACCAGATGGTGACGGCAGGCCCGCTCTCGGAGATCAGGGCCGGAAGCCGGCGGGCTCAATCAGGCGGACCTGATTGCCGCGGGCCGTGAATTCACGACCCTGGTCACTTTGGACGACAACGCGACCACCCGACTTGACGCGAATCACACGGGCACGAACCCAACCCAGAGCAGCGGATTCGAGCACCTTGACCACATCACCGGGCTGCAGATCCAACTCCATGTTCGGAACCACGAAACAGCAAGTAGGGACATCGAACGCGCCGTGGAGGACTTGAACCCCCGACATCAGGTTTTGGAGACCTGCGTTCTACCAACTGAACTAACGGCGCAGGGCCGATGTCCCCGAAAGTGTGAGGCCTGGGCCTCAGCGATCGAAGCGCTGCTTCACCCGGGTGGCTTTACCCACACGGTCACGCAGATAGAAGAGCTTCGCCCGGCGAACCTTACCGCGCCGCTCCACCTTCACGGAAGCCACCTGGGGGCTGTGGAGCATGAAAACGCGCTCCACGCCAATGCCCTGGAAGATCCGACGCACGGTGATGGTCTCGTTGAGGCCGCCGTGACGCTTGGCGATCACCACGCCCTCATAGGGCTGCACGCGCTCCTTGTTGCCTTCGCGAATGCGAACGCCCACCTTCACGGTGTCGCCCACATAGATCTCGGGAAGATCGCTCTTGAGCTGCTCAGCCTCAAAGGAGGCGATCAGTTCGCGGGGGCTCAGTTTCTTGCCGCCGGCCGCCGGTTTCTTCTCGGCCACCGCAGTTGCGGCGGTGCTTTCCGCAGCGGTCTCAACCTCAGTCACGGTCTCTGCTGCCTTATCAGGGGTGTCCGCTGCCATCTCCAGGAACTCTCGGTCGTCCGGCCAAACCGACAGTGTACCGACTGAGGTGACACCCCCTAGCTAGTTCGTTTCCGTAGCTGTCGCTGCAGTTGATCCAGGGCCATCGAGGCCCCTGTGGCCAGCATCCACAGCAGTCCGAGGCCGTTGAGCAGCACATACACGGTCTCGCCGTTGGGCCCAAACCACTGGCGGAGCCACTCACCTTCGTGCAGCACCATCAGCCAGTGGGCCTGGTCGCGGCCCAGGCCGCCCCAGTCGCGCAGCAGCCGGTAGCTGGTGCCGGTGAACACTGTGATCACCAGAGGCAGCAGTACCAGGGGCGCCACCGTGGCGTGGGCCTTGCGCAGGTTGGCCAACAGCGAGCGAGGGAGGGCCAGGGCTGGGCGCGGCCGGTGGCCGGCGGCAACAGGTGTGGCATTGATACCTTGAATTCACCTCCAGGTGAGCCACGCATGAATCTGTTCGCCGATCTGCTGGCCAGCACCACCGGCACCCGCAGCGGCGGACGGGCCCAGGGCATCGGCGGCGGTGCCACTGCTCCAGTGGTGACAGAAACGGGGCCCCGAATTCAGAAGAGTCGCCGGGGCGTGGAGGTGAAGAGCGCCCGCGAGCTCGACACCATGCGCAAGGCCAGCCGCATCGTGGCCACCGTGCTGCGGGAGATGTTTGAGATCGCGGCTCCCGGCATGACCACCGGCGACCTCGACGCCCACGCCGAAAAGCGTATTCGTGAGATGGGCGCGGTACCCAGCTTCAAGGGCTACCACGGTTTTCCGGCCAGCATCTGCGCCTCGATCAACAACGAGGTAGTGCACGGCATCCCCAGCAGCAAGCGGGTGATCAAGGCCGGCGACCTGCTCAAGGTGGATACCGGTGCTTACTTCGACGGCTACCACGGCGACAGTTGCATCACCATCTGTGTGGGTGAGGAAACCCCTGAAGAGGCCCAGCGCCTGGCGCGGGTGGCCCAGGAATCGCTGATGAAGGGGCTGGCCAAGATCAAAGCGGGCAACACCCTGCTCGACATCGCCGGTGCCGTGCAGGATCACGTGGAAGCCCACGGCTACGCGGTAGTGGAGGACTACACGGGCCACGGCGTGGGCCGCAACCTCCACGAGGAGCCCTCGGTGTTCAACTTCCGCACCCGGGATCTGCCCAACATGAAGCTCCGGGCGGGCATGACCCTGGCGGTGGAGCCGATCCTCAACGCCGGCAGCAAGGCCTGCCGCACCCTGAAGGACCGCTGGACCGTGGTGACCGTGGACGGCAGCCTTTCCGCCCAGTGGGAGCACACCATCGCCGTGACCAGCGACGGCTGCGAAATCCTCACCGACCGGGATTTCTAAGCGCGGGTGAGCAACCGGAAGTAGAGCCAGCGCCCGAGGGTGGTGAGCGGCATCAGCACGTACACCAGCGGATTCGGGGTCACGACGATCAGGTTGAGCCCAAACTCGGCCTGCCGCAGGATCTGATCTGCCACAAACTGTGGCCCCATCAGCCCCACGGTATTGAGGGCTGAGCGGAAGGGCCCCAGCACTAGCCGGCGGATCCGCAGGGTGGGTGCCAGATCCAGGGCCCGCAGGCTGAGCAGCTGCCCCATCAGCCGCTTGCTGATTTCGTAGAGCGGGCTGAAGGCCGGTTCGATCTCCGCTTCCGAGGTGTTCACCCACACCTCTGCTTTCGGCCTCGATGCCGGGCGATGGGCGTGGAGCTCGGCAAACAGTTCCAGTAGCCGCCAGCTGCTCAGGGCATTTACCTCCAGGGAGAGGGAAGTGGCTTCGGTGCTGCGCTGGCCATGCACGTTCACGCCGTGGTTGAGCACGAGCACATCCACGGCCATCAGGGCTGCAGCCAGCTCCCGCTCAGCGCCCACCTGCCAGCTCAGCTGCTCCATCGCGATGGGTTGACCGGCCGCGTCGAGCACCTCCAGGGGATTGCTGGAGCTGGTGAGGGCGATCAGGCGGGCGCCGCGGCGATGCCAGGCCCGCAGCAGCGCCTGACCCAGGGCGCCGCTGGCGCCGGTGATCGCCACGCACAGCGGCGCGCTCGATCCTGCTTCCATGGGTCGCTCAGACGTCTCCATCAACATGGATGGCTGGCACATTCGTGGCGAGGCCAGCAAGCTTGGGCCATGGTTGACCCCTCATCCATTCCAGCGCTCGTCCCCCTATTCGCGCCGTACTGCGGCGGTGTGGGCCGGGAGCGGGAACTGATGGCGGCGCTGAACATCCTGGCGACCGACCAACTGCGGGGCGCTCGCCCGCTCAGCGACGGCGGGGCCCATGCCTATGAACTGCGCTGGAGCGGCGAACCGGCCCCCCTTGCCCCGCTCAGCTGCCGGCTGCGTTTTCCCGACCTGCCCAACGTTCAGTACGACTTCCCGCTCCCCTGCCATCACCTGGTGAGCTGGTTGATCGAATCGGGCGGACGGGGATTGCCCGAGAGCTTCTGGCCCTGGTTGCTCCAGGGACGGGTGGCTCCCGGCCCCACCTAGATTCAGCCTCCAGAACGCCGGCCCCAGCGAGGTTGAGTGATGGCCCGAACCCTGCTGGTCGGCTCCTGCGAACCCTTCAGTGGCAAGTCGGCGGTGGTGCTGGGCCTGGGGCGCCAGCTCACCCGCATGGGGGTGCCGGTTCGCTTCGGCAAGCCGCTGGCCACCGATCTCGACCCGGGCGCGGGCACGGCAGATCCCTTGGTGGATGCGGATGTGCGCTTTGTGGGCTCCACCCTGGGATTGCCGGATGCCCATCTGATCCCCTCGGCCGACGTGCTCGATTCGGCGGTGGCCGGGCGGCGCCTCGGTGCCGGTGATCTCGACCCCGGTGCTGGCTTTGAGCAGTTGCGGCAGCGCCTGGAGCAGGCCGGCGATGGTCTCACCCTGCTGGAGGCCGCTGGCTCCCTGCACGAGGGCCTGCTCTATGGCTTGAGCCTGCCCCAGCTGGCCCAAGGCCTGGAGGCGCCCGTGGTGCTGGTGCATCCCTGGAGCGATGCCCGCAGCATTGATCCGCTGCTGGCGGCCCGCGCCCAGCTGGGGGGGCGCCTGGCTGGAGTGGTGCTCAATGCCGTGACCCCGGAGGAGGTGCCAGCCCTGCA
>CAIOXF010000202.1 GCA_903862155.1 uncultured cyanobacterium
CCCGATCCCAGGCGGCCAGCGTGTCGTCGCGCCAGATGGCGTGTTGGCGCCCCAGTCGCTGCAGTTCGATCTCGGCGGTGCCGAGCACGTAGGTGTCTGAGCTCATCGCGGCAGCAGCTCGCCTTCAAACACCAGGGGGAACGGGTTGCCCTGGCGTCGGCCGGTGGCCTCGCGGGCCAGCTGCTCGAAGCGCTCCTGCACCGCTTCGATCTCAGCCTCCGGGATTGCCTTCCAAGCTTCCCTGCTGCGCCAGTGGATCAGCAGGGTGCCTTCTTCTCGTTCGGGATCCCAGAGCAGCTGGCGATCCAGAAAGCCGGGTTGCTTAGCCAGCCACGGTTCCCAGCTGCCCTGCTCGGCCTGCAGCCAGTCGTCGACCGCTTCAGCGGGCACCTTCACCCGCAGGTGCTCCACCACCACCACGCCGTAGTCGCCGCTTGCGGCGTTGACTGCCTGGGCCAGCCCCAGGGCGATCACCAACGCCAGGGCTGCCGCCAACGCGGAACCCAACCAGCCGTGGAGTCGGCGCTGCAGCCCATGGCGCATCGCGTTGACCTGAGCGGTTGGCTGCATTCTGCGAATGCCAGCTGCTCAGCGGCGCAGCAGCAGCGCCACCGCCTGGCAGCTGATGCCTTCCTCGCGCCCTTCCGGCCCGAGCTTCTCGTTGGTGGTGGCCTTCACGCCCACCTGATCGGGCTCCAGACCCATGCGGCCTGCGATGGCCGCGCGCATCGCCTCGATGTGGGGTTTGAGCTTCGGCCGCTCCGCCACCACCACCGAATCCACGTTCACCACGCTCCAGCCCCGCTCACGCACCAGGGCCACCACCTGCTCCAGCAGCACCAGGCTGTCGGCCCCCTTCCACTGGGGATCGTCGGGGGGGAAGTATTTGCCGATGTCTCCCAGCGAGAGGGCGCCCAGCAGGGCATCCATGATCGCGTGCACCAGCACGTCGGCATCGCTGTGGCCATCAAGGCCCAGGCCATCGGGATGCTCCAGGCGCTGCCCCCCCAGGATCAGCGGCCGGCCCGGCACCAGGCGGTGGATGTCGTAGCCGTTGCCGATCCTCAGGTCCATGGCTGCTGGGCGCGCTGGGTCAGTCTCTCGCGTCGTTGCTGGTGGCCTGGGGACGTGCCTTGGCCCCTCAGTGCTCCTGCTGCTGTTCCCAGAGGGCGTAGAGATCGGGGCGGCGGTCGCGGGTGCGTTCCACCTGTTGGTCGTGGCGCCAGCGGGCAATGGCGCCATGGTCGCCGCTGCGCAGCACGGCCGGCACCTCCATGCCGCAGAACGCGGCGGGCCGGGTGTAGTGGGGGTGCTCCAGCAGCAGGGCGCTGTGACTTTCGTCTTCCAGGCAGCTTTCGGTGCCCACCGTGCCCGGCAGCAGGCGCACCACGCCATTGATGATCGTGGCGGCTGGGAGCTCGCCGCCGGTGAGCACGAAGTCGCCGATCGACACCTCCTCATCGGCGAGAGACCGGATGCGCTCGTCGAATCCCTCGTAGTGGCCGCAGAGGAACAGGAGCTGGTCGTAGTCGGCAGCCCAGCGGCGCAAATCCGCCTGTTTGAGCGGTTGCCCCTGGGGGCTCATCAGCAGCACGCGCCGGCGCGGCAGCACCGGAATCGCCTCCACAGCCGCAAACACCGGCTCCGGCTTCAGCACCATCCCCGCGCCGCCGCCGTAGGGGATGTCGTCGACCTTTTTGTACTTATCGGTGGCGTAGTCGCGCGGGTTGTGGAGGTGCAGTTCGGCGATGCCGCCCTTGAAGGCCCGGCCGATCACCCCCAGCCCCAGCAACGGCGCAAACGCCTCCGGGGCCAGACTCACCACATCAAGACGCATCAGCTCAGGCCGGCTTGCTGACGCGGCGGATCTCGGAGTTGAAGCTCGCCCGCCCCGGGCTGCCATCGGCGCGGTGCTCCACGGTGGAGCGCAGGCGCAGGTTGGGCTTGGTGAACCAGATGCGCTCCCGCACCTCGGCATCGCCCTGGCTGAGCACCAGCTCCAGGCTGCCGTCGGGCCAGAGCTGCCAGCTGCCTTCCGTGCTGCTGCCGCCGCCCTGGCTGCGGAAGCTGCCGCCGCCGGCAAACAGCAGCTGGCGCGGTGGGGTGCCCTTGGGCCCCACGCTTAGGCCCCCAGGGCCGTCGCCTTCGGCCAGGTAAGTCACCACCAGCTCACCGCGCTCACTGGTGTGCCATTCATCGCCGTTTTCCCCGTCGGCCTTGTCGCCCAGATCGAACTGGCTGCGCAGGTTCATCCATTCGCCCTCGCAGAGGCGCAGGAATGCCTCGATCGAGTCGGGAGGAAAAGCCAGGCTGGCGGCGGAGTCGGTCATCCCGCCATTCTCTCAGCCCTGTAGCCAGCGTTCGGCTGAGCTCACTCGCCGCGGTAGCCGAGTTCGGCGAGGCGGGCGGCGCTGCGGCGCCAGCCGGGCACCACTTTCACGAACAGTTCCAGGTACACGGGCCCGGAGAACACCTTCTCCATCTGCAGCCGGGCGCCCTGGCCAATGGTTTTCAGCATGCGGCCGCCTTTGCCGATCAGGATTCCCTTCTGGCTGGCGCGCTCCACCAGCACCGTGGCCAGCACGGCGGTGCGGGGGCCATCGTCGACCACCCGGTCGATGCTCACGGCCACCGAATGGGGCACCTCCTCGCGGGTGTGGCTCAGCACCTGCTCGCGGATCAGTTC
>CAIOXF010000203.1 GCA_903862155.1 uncultured cyanobacterium
CGCCACCTCGAAGACCTGCTGGCCGACGCGGAGGAACTCCTGCTGGAGGTGGGCTTCCTCCATCCCCACACCGCCCACGCCCGCATGGCGAAGGTGCGCGGGCTGCTGCAGCGCGGCCTGATCGACGACGGGGAGGTGGCCCTGCTGCGGGGCATGGTGCGTCAGTTGCGCTGGGCCAGTCGGCGGCTTCCCCCCCATGGGCAGACCCCTTAGCGTGCGGGCCCATCCAGCGCCATGCCCGTGACGGCCGGTCGACCGCCCCGCCCCCCGAAACGCGCCTGGGGCCAGCCGCTGCAGCTTGTGCTGCGGCTCGCGGTGATGGGCCTGGGGCTCGGGGTGATCACCGGCACGGTGCTCAAGCTGCTCGCCCCCCAACTGGCCAACGGCGCCGCCAGCCGCACCGCTGCGGGTACCCCAGCCCTGCCCCAGATCCCCCAACTCAAGGCGGGGCTGAGCCTGGGCAGCTTCGAGCCGCGCACCGAACTCACCGCCCTCAGTCAGCGCTGGGCCCAGATTGCCGCCACCCAGAAAGACCTCAAGACCAGCGCCTTCCTGCTGGTGCTCGACGACGGGCGCTATGCCCAACTCCAGCCGGATCTGCCACTGCCGGCCGCCAGCTCGATCAAGACGCCGATCCTGCTGGCCGGCCTGGAGGATCTCGACGCCGGCAAGCTGCGCTGGAACGAGCCGCTCAAGCTCACCAAGGAACTGGTGGGCGGCGGTGCCGGCTGGATGGCCAGCAGGCCAGTGGGCACCCGCTTCCCGTTCTTCGAGGCGGCCACTGAGATGATCCGGGTGAGCGACAACAGCGCCACCAACCTGCTGATCAAGCGGCTGGGCGGCAAAACGGTGCTGAACGCGCGCTTCCAGGCGATGGGCCTACCGGCCACGGTGGTGAACAACTGGCTGCCGGATCTGGGGGGCACCAACACCACCAGCAGCCGGGATCTGGCCAAGTCAATTGCGGTGGTGGATACGGGCAAAACCCTCAGCCCCCGGGCCCGCGACCTGTTCCGCGAGATCATGGGCACCTCGCGCACCAACACCCTGATCCCCCTGGGGTTGCTGCAGGGCCTCGGCAAGGATGCCGCCGACCCCGACAGCGAACTGATGGCCTACGGGATCCGGGTGTACAACAAAACCGGTGACATCGGCATCGCCTACGCCGATGGGGGCCTGATCCAGTTGCCGAACGGTCAGCGGGCCGTGGCGGCCTTCATGGTGAAGGGGCCCTTCAACGACCCCCGCTCCACCGACCTGATCCGGGCCATGGCAGCCGAGGTGGCCAAGACCCTGGTGGGGAGGACGTGATGCGACGCCAAGTTCAAGCTCTGGCCCTGCTGCTGGGGGGCTGCGCAGTCCTTCACCTTGCGGCCGCCGAAACCCTGGCTCAAACGCCGGCCGCGCCCCCCGCCAAGAGCGCCCCAGCCCCCACCGTGCTGCGGCCCCAGACCGTGGTTCCCCTGCCCGGCGGGCTGGATGCGGTACTGGTGGTGAACGACAACAACCCGGAACTGATCACCGCCCCCGGGATCCTGATCTCCACCTTTGCGGGCAAGCGGCGCGGTGTGCCCGACGCCCACCTGGATGTGCCGCTGAGCGGCCGCTTCGATCTGTTCAGCCACCACGTGTATGCCGGCAAGCCCGACACGCTCGATTCCACGCTCTGGATCGCCGTGCTGGCCCAGCCCCGCGGCGACAAGCCGATCAACCTGCGCCTGATCAGCGGCTCCACGGCCCTGTCCCAGTCGCTGGATCCCAGCCAGCCCGGGGCGCCGTTCCTGCCGCTGCCGGCCCTGCTGCCCCAGGGCAGTGAGCCGGTGTATGCCGGCCCCGGCAGCCGCGTGGCCACCGAACTGCTCCAGCGCCGCTACCGCAGCACCCTGATCCCCGAGAGCTGGACGCTCCAGCCCGGCAGCCCCACGGCCCTGCTGGTGCTGCCCCTGCCGGTGCGGGGTCTCGATCCCCTGCTCAACGGCCGCAACCTGCAGCTGCGCCTGGAGAGTGATGGGCCGGTGGATCTGGCCACCCTGGCCGCCTTCGGCAAGGGCACCCAGCCGCCGGCAGCGGATGTATGGGGCGGCATGCTGGATGGTCCCCTCAGCCCCCGCGAGCACACCCCCACGGCGCGGGGCAGCAAAGGGCCGATCGTGTATTCGCGGGTGAGCGGCGTGCAGGTGGGCAGCGTGTGGCGCACGCGCATCACAAACCCAGGCCAGGCTTGGCTCAGCACCCGCCGCGCCCCGATCTCCTGGCCGATCGCCTCGCTGGAGCGGGGCACCCTCGGCACCAGCCAGGTGCAGACGGCCGAGCTGCGCCGTTTCTATGCCGGCACGGCCTGGGCCGCCCACGGCAACTACGGCGTGGAGTACGACCTCACCCTGCCCCTGAAGAACGACACCGCCAAACCCCAGCAGCTGCAGCTGGCCCTGGAGAATCCGCTCAAGGCCGACCAGCCCCAGGGGGGCCTGCGCTTCAACACCCAGCCGGCTCGCTCGGTGATGTTCCGGGGCACGGTGGAGGTGAGCGGCCTCGATGGAGAAGGCGGCAAGCCCGCCGGCCGCCAGGGCTTCCATCTGGTGCTGCGGGCGGGCCAGCCAGGCCCCGCCCTCGGCACGGTGACCCTGGCCCCGGCGCAGAGCCGGGAGCTGCGGGTTCGGCTGATCTACCCGGCCGATGCCACGCCCCCCCAGGTGCTCAGCCTGTTGCCGGTGGTGGTGCCGACGCCCCAGGACGCAGCGAAGCCCCACTGATCCAGACCCGCTCCAGGCCCCGCTGCGATCAGGCCCCCTCCGGCTGGAGCGTGACGCTGCTGCCCTGGAGCACTTTGAGTGTGAGGCCGCGGCCCGAAAGCACAGCGCGGGCCTGCTGCTCCAGCCGGTCCAAGGGGGGCAGGCTGCCATGGCCGGCCAGCAGCAGACGGACGCTGCCGTCGGCGGTTTCGCCGTCCACCGACTCCAGGCTGTAGGCCGAGCCGCGCAGCCACTCCCGGGCCAGGGAGGCGGTGCGCTGCGTGATCTGGTTGGTGACGATCAGGCGCTCGCTGGTAAGGGCCAGGGGCACGGTGATCAGCAACAGCGACGTCATCGCGAGCGTGAAGGCCTGGCGCCTGGCGCGGGCATCAAAGGGGGCACTGGCGGCCTGCCGGAAGCCCATCACCAGGAACACCACGGCGCCGGTGAGCAGGATCGCCACGTAGTTGGTGACGAACAGGAGCAGGCTGCCGGCCGCGAGGGTGGGCTCCCCGAAGGCCAGCAGAATGCCCACATTGGCCAGCGGCGGCACCAGCGACACCGCGATCGCCACCCCCGGCAGGGTGTCCGAGACATCCCGGCGGGACAGCGCGAAGGCACCGGCCACGCCGGTGGCGAGGGCGGCCATCAGATCGAGCAGATGGGGCGCCGTGCGCCCCATGATCTGGGGAATGGTCTGGGGCTGCAGCAGCCCCGCCACCGGCAGGGTGAGCACGAAGCCCACGGCCACCGCCATGGCGATCCCGGCCAGGCTCACCAGCAGGGTGTTGAGGATCCCCCGGCGATCGCCAAGGCTGATGCAGAACGCCAATCCCATGATTGGCAGCATCAGCGGTGCCACGATCATGGCCCCGATCACCGCGGCCACCGAATCGCCCAGCAGGCCGAAGCTGGCGATGGCGGAGGCCAGCAGCAGCAGGATCGTGAACTTGAGGAACTTCGGCCCCGGGCGCCCCTGCTCGAAGATCAGCACATCCGTCACTCGCTCCAGCTCCGTTGCGGTGATCGGGCCGCCGTGCAGCAGCTCAGCCAGGTTGCGGGCCATGGGGATCGGCTGGGGAGGAGCAGCCAGCCAACGCTAGGACTGATGAATGAGCCGTTCTCAGCACGGTCTGCGGCAGCGGGCGCCGACCGACCGGGGGCCTGTGAAACAATCGCCGACACCGCCAGTCGTCGCTCCGTGAGTCAGCCCAGGAAGCGCAGGGTCTACCCCTTCACCGCGATCGTGGGGCAGCAGGAGATGAAGCTGGCCCTGCTGCTCAACGTGATCGATCCGCGCATCGGCGGCGTGATGATCATGGGCGACCGGGGCACCGGCAAGAGCACCACGATCCGGGCCCTGGCCGATCTGCTGCCCGAGATCGA
>CAIOXF010000204.1 GCA_903862155.1 uncultured cyanobacterium
ATGGGGCCGTTCCTCACCCTGAGCCAGGGGGTGCCGCGATCCCAAGTGCGGCACGTGATCCGAGTGGCCACCTTCTCCAGCTTGCTGATCATGCTGGGGGCCTTTTTTCTGGGCACGGCGGTGCTCCAGTTTTTCGGCATCGGCGTGAGTGCCTTTCAGATTGCCGGCGGCCTGCTGCTGGGGGCGAGTGGGTTGAGCATGCTCAATGCCAAGGATCCCGGTGATTCCCACGAGAAAACCTGCGACATCACCCGCATGGATGCAGGCCAGATGACCTCCTCGGCGATCGTGCCCATCGCGCTGCCGCTCACCACGGGTGCCGGCACGATGTCGACGATCACGGTGTATGCCAACAGTGCCACCAGCTTCAATCACCGGCTGGAGTTGTTTGGGGCGATTGTGGCGATGGCCTTGATCATCGGGTTGATGTTCCGCTTCGCGGCGCTGCTCACCAGGCTGCTGGGCCACGTGGGCATGACCGTGCTGATCAAGGTGATGGGTCTGTTCACCCTGGCGATCGGGATTCAGTTCATTGTGACCGGGACCAGCACGATCCTCGAGCAGATTCAGTTTCGGATTTGATCCTCTGCGGGCTTAATCCTTGTAATGCGGATCCACCCAGCAGCGGGGCAGGGGTTCACCGGAGGGGAAATGCAGCTCGGCTTTGCTATACGGGCCGGGATCCTGCATTTCCTCGCCGGCATGCACCTGCCCGTGCACGCTGGTGGCGAAGGGATCAAACAGCTGCTTGAGGTCGAGCACCTCCACCAGGCTGCTGTCGTCGTCGTGGCGGATCTTGAGGAACATGGCCACCTCAGGGGGTTCAGCCCTCAATCTGGCCAGCTCCCACGGCCTTGTCCGCGTTGATTACAGGTGGTTGTACGACGCCCCCTCGCTGGCGGTGAGGTTGGTGTGGATCGGGTGCGTGCGGAAGTGCTCCACAGCTGTGGCCATATCCGCCAGGAGCAGGTCTGCCATCTCGCGGGTGAAATCCCGCTTCACCAGGATCCGCTGGAACGCTGTGTCGGCGTAGCTGCCGGTGAAGGGGTAGGCGGGCACCTGCCAACCGCGCATCCGCAGGCGCTCCGCCAGGTCGTAGAGGTTGAAGCCCAGATCGCTCCCCTCCGGTAGGCGCCACACCACGGTGGGGATGCCGCGGGTGGGATCGGCGTCGTTCACCAGCTCAAAGGGCCCCATCTGGGCCAGCTGGGCCGCGAAGTGACGCGCGTTGGCATAGCTGGCGCCATGCACGGCGGCATAACCCTCGCGCCCCAGGCTGTTGAACAGGTGGTACTGGGCCAGCACCTGGCCGGCTGGGCGGGAGAAGTTGATCTGAAAGGTGGGCATGTCGCCCCCCAGATAGCTCACGTGAAACACCAGCTCCTCGGGCAGGTCGGCCGGTTCGCGCCACAGCACCCAGCCCACCCCCAGCGGCGCCAGGCCGAATTTGTGGCCGGAGGCGTTGATCGATTTCACCCGCGGCAAGCGGAAATCCCAGGCCGCCAGATCCGGCGCGCAGAACGGGGCCACGAAGCCGCCGCTGGCCCCATCCACATGGATGGGCACATC
>CAIOXF010000205.1 GCA_903862155.1 uncultured cyanobacterium
CAGGATGGGCGGAGTTCTTGAACTGGTGCGCCATGCCGGCCAGCAGCAATTTCCAGGAAGCGATCCGCCAGGCGCAATCCAGTGCCCTGGTGGGCCCCAATGTGGTGAACAAGGCCCTGCCCTACGTGGGCGGCGGCATGGTGCTCACCGCCGTGGGTGTGATGGGTGGTCTGGCCCTGATGGCCAGCAACGCAGCCCTGTTCATGCCCCTGTTCTGGGTGGCCCTGATCGGCAACTTCATCCTCTTCTTTGTGGCCCAGAACGTGGCCAACAAGGGGGATAACGGCACGGCCCTGCCGCTGCTTTCCGCCTACAGCCTGATCACGGGCTTCACCCTCAGCGGCATCGTGGGCTACGCCGTGGCCTCCGCTGGCATCGGCGCTGTGGGCACCGCAGCGCTCGCCACCGGCATCACCTTCGTGGTGGCCTCAGTGATGGGCCGCCGCATGAGCGACAACGTGGGCCAGGCCCTCTCGGCCGTGGTGGGGCTGGGCATCCTCGGCCTGGTGATCGCCATGTTCGTGCAGATCATCGGCAGCCTGTTCGCCCCTGGTGTGTTCGGCGCCGGCGGCTTCGAGCTGATGATCGCGGGCTTCGGCACCGTGCTCTTCGTGGGTGCCGCCTTCGTGGACTTCTACACGATGCCCCGCACCTACAGCGACGACCAGTACCTGGCCGGCGCTCTGGGCATGTACCTCACCTACATCAACCTGTTCATCTTCATCCTGCGCCTGATCATTGCCCTGCAGGGTGGCGGTCGCCGCGACTGATCACAAGCCAACGGGATCAACAAAAAAAGCCCCCGGATGACGGGGGCTTTTTTCATGCTCAACAGGCGGTGGCTCGGCGCCGGCGCTGTTTACTCAGCCACCGCCTCAATCGCCGCCGCGATAGCGGCTTTCTGCTCTGCGTCGTAGCCCCAGCGCTCCAAAAAGGCCACGTCATCGCCGGAGCCATCCCGCGCCGCGGAGAGCAGGCTTTCAAGCCGCTGCTTCACGGCTTCAGGTTCGAGCTGGCGCAGCAGCTCCGTGCAACGGGCACTCACCCGCTCGGATGAACCCTGCTGATTGGCGTCGCCGGCACGCTGGTGATGCAGGGCCATGGCCGTGCTCATCGCCAGGTTGCGGGCGGTGAGATCCACCACGCCCTCGCCCGCAGCCCGCAGCTGAATCACCAGCGGCTCGGGGAGACGATCCATCAGCGGGCAATCGCCAACCAGGCTCACCACGAAAAAGCCCCGACCGCCATCACGGCTTGCCACCAGTTCGCCCATGCGATCGGCCAGCACCTCATCACTGAGCTCGCCGTTCTCCCAGAGACCCAGCCACTGGGCCGTGATCTCCATCGCCTGCTGAAAGGTGGGTTCAAGGGGCGTGGCGGTCATGGCGCTGCAGGTGGAGGGCCGGGCTGGCAGTGTTGAGGTTATGGATCCAAGCCACCCCGCCGCCAACACCAGCAACTCAGGGAACGGCCCCGGACGGCTGGAGATCCCGGATGCCGAGGCGGGGGTGCTGCTGCCCATTCCCGATCCCGCCGAATCCGCGCGGCTTCTACAAACCAGCGGCAGCCTGCCGGTCGAGGCCCCGGCTGATTTCCGCTCGGGTTTCGTGGCCCTGATCGGCCGCCCCAACGTGGGCAAAAGCACCCTGCTCAACCAACTGGTGGGTGAAAAGGTGGCGATCACCTCACCCGTGGCGCAAACCACCCGCAACCGGCTGCGGGCGATCCTCACCACCCCGGCGGCCCAGTTGGTGCTACTGGACACGCCCGGTATTCACAAGCCCCACCATTTATTGGGCGAGCGGCTTGTGAAAACAGCCCGCAGCACCATCGGCGATGTGGATGTGGTGCTGCTGTTGGTGGATGGCAGCCAGCCCGCCGGCCGCGGTGATGGCTACATCGTGGAGCTGCTGCGCCATTGCCGGGCACCGGTGCATGTGGCGCTGAACAAGCACGACCTGGTGGATCCAGCCCAGGCCGAAGCCCTCGCCGCGAGCTACCGGGAGATGCTCGAGGGCAAGGGCGATTTCGCCAGCCCCACCGAGCAGCCGCCCCTGAACTGGCCACTTCATCCGGTGAGCGCCCTCACCGGCGAGGGCACCGAAGCCCTGGTGCAAGCCCTCAGCGCCGAGCTGCCCGCCGGGCCGCACCTCTATCCACCCGATGCGGTGAGCGATCAGCCCGAACAGCTGCTGATGGCCGAACTGATCCGCGAGCAGGTGCTGAGCCACACCCGCGAGGAGGTGCCCCATTCGGTGGCCGTGAGCATCGACCGGGTGGTCGACGATGGCCCCCGCACCGCCGTGCTGGCCACGGTGCTGGTGGAGCGCGCCAGCCAGAAG
>CAIOXF010000206.1 GCA_903862155.1 uncultured cyanobacterium
GCCGCAGGTGTTCCGGGTGCACCGAAACCTACGCCGGGCAAGACGCCTGCCCCCGATGCAGGGCCGCCCAAACCACCCGGATTGGGCCTGGCTTGAGCAGCTAGCGCCGAGCAGCCCAGGGCCACGGCCGCAGCCAGCGAAAGGGCACGAATCACGGACATGGATGGACGGGCTGAAACTTCAGTTGTAGGCGAAGGACGCAGCGGCCATGGAAGCGGCCAACTGGTTCGTGGGGCTGCGACTGCCCGAGCCATCGGGATGGATTGAGGTGGCGGCACGGCTGCCGAGCGGGGTGCGCCGCTTCCATCCCAGCGATCTGCACATCACGGTGGCGTTCCTGGGCGCCTGCGAAGAGGAGCACGCCCTGCGGGCCTGGCAGGCCCTGGAGCCCAGGCGTCATCCACCAATCCCGGTGAGCGCGGCGCGCTGGCTGGCGCTGGGCCCACCCAGCGCGCCCTCCGCCTTCGGGCTGGGTCTGGCGAACGGTCATCAAGCGGTGGCGGCGCTGATGGCCAGCTGGGGAGCGGAAGCCCTGGCGGCGGCTGGGCGTGCGCTGGATCGCCGGGAGCCGCTACCCCACGTCACCCTGGCCCGCCCCACAAGGCGCGGCGGCGATGGGGCACGAACCGCCATGCAGCAGTGGATCACCACGGCGCCGGTGCCGGAGCAACCCACCACGCTGGAACAGTTGGCCCTGTTTACCTGGGCTGCGAACCGCGAGGAGCGGCTGTTCCAGGTGGTGGCCGAACGCCGCCTGGATCAGAGCGAGTGGCTGCGTCAGCTTGAGGCCGAGGTGTAGAAGCGCAGGGCAAAGCGCCAGAACAGCCGGCTCACCACCAAGGCCAGGGCCGCCACCAGCACGCTGGCCACACCCCAGTGCCAGTGCAGCCGCCCCAGGATCGCTTCGGCCGGCACCGTGGTGAGAAACGCCACCGGCAGCACCAGGGTGAACAGGGTGCGCAGCGCCGGGGGATAGGCACTCACCGGATAGCGCCCGGCCGTGAGCGCAGCCCGGAGCACTTCCGTGGCGTTCCACGTTTTCACGAACCAGATCGAGGTGGCCGCCAGCACAAACCACAGCGCGTAGAGGATCACCGCCGCCGCCGCCAGAAGCACCAGGGCCAACACGAGCGAGGCCGGAGCAAGAGAGGCACCGGCCTGGGGAGCGGCCCAGAGCATCAGCCCCGCTCCCACCGCCAGCTCTGGCAATCCGGCCGGACTCACCGTGCGCAGCGACAGCCAGAACTGGCTGTCAATCGGCTTGAGCAGCACGAAATCAAGGGTGCCCTCCTGCACGTGGGTCACGATCCGGCTGAGGTTGGGCCGCAGCAGCGTGCTGGTGAGTCCATCGAGCACCGTGTAGGCCCCCAGCACCACCTGGGCCGCCGGCCAGCTCCAGCCCCCCAGCCCTTCGCCCTGGCGGAAGAACAACGAGAGCACAAACAGGCTGCCGGCCAGGTTGCCCGCCATGGCCACCAGTTCGATCAGCAGGTTGAGCTGATACTCCATTTGGCCGGCGGCGGCCGTGCCCCAGAAGCGCCGCAGACTGCGCAGGTAGCGGCCCATCAGGCGCCCATCGCGGAGTAGCGGCGCACGCCCGCGCGCCACACCAGCACCAGCAGCGGCACCAGCAGCACTATCCACAACGCCATCGCCCCAAAGCCCCCGGCAATCGAGAGTGCGTGGGGGCCCGTGGGGAAGGGATCACCAGAGAGCAACCGCGCCGGGAAGGCCACCATCAACGGGAAGGGCGTGCGCAGGGCCCAGGCCCGCACAGGCTCCGGAAAGCTCTCCAGCGGCGCCACCAACCCGGAAAGAAACAAATAGGGGATGTACAGCAAGCGCTCCAGGGCACTGGCCCGCTCAGTCCAGAAGCAGCAGGCGGCGATCAGGCTCTGGAGCAGGAAGTTGATGGCGAAGGCCAGGCCCACCGCCAGCACCCCCAGCAGCGCCCGGCCCGGCCCCGGCAGGGCGAAGGCCAGAGGCTGCAGCAGGAAGAAGAGCGCCGCGATCACCAGCACGAAGGGCAATCGGGTGGCCTGCTCCGCCTGGTGGGAGGCCACGTAGCGCCAGAGGGGATGGAGCGGCTGGAGCAGATAGGGGGAGAGGCGGCCCTGGAGGGCGTCTTCCTCGAACTGCCACACCACCCACACCACGCTGAACTGGCGCGCCACAAACGCACAGAGGAAGTAGCGGGCCAGCTCCGGCTGGCTGAAGCCGCTGGCCTGGGCGGCGGTGCCAGCCGCGCTCCACACGCCGAGCATGATGAACGGCACCACGCCGGAGAGGGCCCAGAGCGCGATCTCCGCCCGGTACTCGAGCATGTAGGCGTACTGGGTGGCCCAGAGGGTGCGGGCCACACGCAGCCCGTGCCACAGCCTGCGTCGGGCAGCCATCAGCGGAATGCCTCCAGCGAGCCCTGGCGGAACAGCCGGCCGATGAGCTCCTCGATCGGCGGATCGCTTACCTCCAGATCCACCACCTCGTGGTTGGCCAGCAGACGGTTCACGCTGGCGGTGAGCTGCTCGCGGGGGATCAGCAGGCGCACCTCCGAGCCCTCCAGGCTCTCGATCTCGCCGTATCCAGCGAACGCATCGGCAGGCAGTGGATGGGCCAGTTCCAGCCGCACCTGGCGCCAGGGGGCCAGCTGCTCGCTCAGGCCAACGAGGCTGCCGTCGTAGAAGAGCGCTCCCTCGTGGATCAGCAGCACCCGGGGGCAGAGGGCCGTGATGTCGGCCATGTAGTGGCTGGTGAGCAGCACCGTGGCGCCGGTGCGCTGGTTGTAGTCGGCAAGGAACTGGCGCACCCGGGCCTGGGCATTCACATCCAGCCCAAGGGTGGGTTCATCGAGGAACAGCACCTGGGGCTCGTGCAGCAGGGCCGCCAGCAGCTCGGCCTTCATCCGCTGGCCGAGCGAGAGTTTGCGAACAGGCCGGGTGAGCTCCTCCCCCAGCTCGAGCATCTCGGCCAACTCTTGAATGCGGCGGTTGGCGATGGCATCGGGGATGCCGTACACCGCGGCGTTGACCCGGAGGGAATCGAGGGGAGGCAGATCCCAGATCAGCTGCTGCTTCTGGCCCATCACCAACGTGATGCATTCCAGAAACGTTCGCTGGCGCCGCCAGGGCGTGTGGCCCGCCACCTCCAGTTGCCCGCCACTGGGATGGATCAACCCCGTGAGCATCTTGAGGGTGGTGGTTTTGCCAGCCCCGTTGGGCCCGAGGAAGCCCACCACCTCGCCGGGCTCGATGCTGAAGCTCACCCCCTTCACGGCGGCCACATCGCGGGTGCGGCGCCTGAGGAAATGGCGCACGGTGCCGCGCAGCCCCGGCTGCTTGTCGGCCACCCGGTAGGTCTTGCTCAGGCCGCTGGCCCTCACGATCGCCATGGCCGAACCCTAACCAGCCCGGCGATGCCCGAAAGTTGCCGGTATGCACGCCCTTTCGCTGCCCACCTGGTGGATCCACATCGCCTCGGTGCTCGAGTGGGTGCTGGCGATGCTGGCCGTGCAGCAGCTGGGGCTGATGCGCCGCGAACGCGGCTGGCGCTGGCTGGCCCTGGCGATGCTGCCGGCCCTGGTGAGCGCCATGTGCGCCTGCACCTGGCACCTGTTCGATAACCCCGATGGCCTCAAGGGGCTGGTGGTGCTGCAGGCCGGGCTCACCACCGTTGGGAACCTTTGCCTAGCGCTGGCGGTGTTTTTCCTGTTGCGGGAGCAGCGGCTCAAGGCCGATGGCGAGGCGCCGACCCGTGGCTGAACTGCATCTGCTGGAGCGACTGGGGGCGATTGATCCGGCCCCACTGTTCGTGTTCTCGCTGTTCCCTTATCTGGCCTTCCTCTGGCTGGCGGGGCAGGTGGAGGCCTTCCCGAAACTGGCACTGCGCGGCTTTCAGCTCACCCTGCTGTTCGTGGCAGTCACGATCGTGGCCTCGGTGATCGCACTCCAGAGCTACGGCCGCCAGCTGGCGGATGTGGACTGGCTCCATGGCGGCGCCGAAGCCTTCCTCACCGCCGCCAACCTGCTGATCGTGCTGGGCTTCAGCCAGGCCCTGAAGGGAGTGAACAAGTCTTAAGGGGGCCCGCTGGCGGCAGACGCTGCCCGGAAGATGGAGCGTCGGCTTTCACAGCGCCCTCGAAGCAATGTTCGCTCCGCTCCTGGCCATCGCCCCTGCCACCCTCTCCTGGTCGCCCAAGGTGGCCTTGGTGATGATCGTGTGCAACGTGATCGCCATTGCCATCGGCAAAGCCACGATCAAGCATCCCAACGTGGGCGCCCAGCTCCCCAACGCCGCCATGTTCGGCGGCATGAGCCACGCCGCCCTGCTGGGCACCACCAGCTTCGGCCACATCCTGGGCATGGGCGCCATCCTTGGCCTGGCGTCCCGCGGCGTGCTCTGATCCCAGGATCGCCAGGCGAGCCCTGCCCTACCGCCAACCCAGCAGGTAGGGCAGGGCTCGCGCCCCATACCGTTCAAAGCGGTACTCAAACAGCAGCGCTGAGAGGTCTGCCGCGGAACAACCCGCCAGCCCACTCAGCAGCGTCTCCAGCCTTGCGTCGCCCCTGGGGCCGTTGAGCCCGAGCCAGGTGCGTCGCGCCAATCGCCCGCTGAGGCTCCAGCGCCAACCCAGTGCCCGTCTGAGTTTGGCCTCATAGCGGCCCAAGGCGTGGTAGCCCAACCAGCGATGGCCATCCCCGCCATTCCGCACCGCACGTGCCAACAGGGGTGCGAGCACCTCCGCAGCCAGCAGCGCGTGGCGGATGCCCTCGCCGCCCAGCAGATTCGCGGTGCTCACCGCATCGCCCAGGCCGATCAGCCGGCCGCGCCGATGGGGCTCCCGGCGCCGGATCGTGCTGCGGATGCGGCCGCCGTGGCGATCGAGCACGGGAGCATCGGCCAGGCCGGTGCGCTCCAGCAGGCTCTGCAGCTCCCCGGCGAGGGGAGGCTGGTGGTGGCCTGCCTGCTCCAGCCGGCACACGCCCAGCTTGAGCTGGCCGGGCTGCATCGGGAAGATCCAGCCGTAGCCCTGCTGCACCCAACGCGAGCCCATGAAGAAGCTGAGCCGCTCACTCCAGCTGCGCCAGCGAGCTTCATCCACCTCCAGCAGCCACTCCACCCCCACACCACTCACCAAGGTGTGATCGGGCGGCTCGCCCAGCAGGGCCCTGCCTTCGCCGCTGGCATCCACCACCCACGCGCTGCGGATGGTGGTGCGCTCGCCACCCGCTCCGCGGAGGTCCGTAACCATCCCGCCGCCGGGCTCCTCCCGGCAGGAGAGCGCCGTGAGGCCCAGCCGAAGCTGAACACCTGCAGCCGTGGCCCGCTCCGCCAGCCACAGCCGAAGCGCCCCGAAATCCAGCACGGCGCCAAGGGATTCAGGCGCATCCCAGCAACGCTGCGAATCGCCAGGTCCAACCAGTTGCCAGCCGCGCCACTGGGCAGCCTGCACGCAGGCCGGAAGGCCGAAGCGCTCCACAGCAGAGCGGGGCAGGGCAGCACTGCTGAAGGCGGCCTGGCGCAGATCGGCAAGCCGATCCACCAGCACCACATCCAATCCCTCAGCCGCGAGCCGGCCAGCCAACGATCCGCCGGCAGGGCCGGCGCCCACCACCAGCACCTGGCAGTGGGTTGCCACGGAACTCAGGCGGCGATGGGCTCGCGCGGGGCGACGGCGGGGATTGTGGCGCCGAAACGCTTGAGGATCGTCTCGGCCATCTGGGGCGGGGTGAGCCCCAGGGCTTCCTTGCTCTGTTGCGGCGAGGCGTGATCCACGAGCACGTCGGGAATGCCCAGGCGCAGCACCGGCACGAGCACGTCGTGGTCGTTCAGGGTTTCCACCACCGCGGCACCGAAGCCACCGGCCAGGCAAGCCTCTTCCATCGTCACCACCCGGCCGATGCGCTGGGCCATCGGCAGGATCAGGGCCTCATCGAGCGGCCGCAGGAAGCGCGCGTTGATCACAGCGGCGCGCACCCCGCGCTCCTGCAGCAGCCCAGCCGTGGCCAGGGCGGGATACACCATCGAGCCGTAGGCCACGATCAGCAGATCATCGCCATCGGTGAGCAGCTCACCCCGGCCGATCTCGAGCGGCTCGAAGCCTTCTTCTGCCAGGGGAACACCTTCACCTTCGCCGCGGGGAATGCGCATCGCGCAGGGGCCGCTGTGGTGAATGGAGGTCACGAGCATGCGCTGCAGCTCCGCCTCATCCTTGGGCGCCATCACCGTGAAGTTGGGCACGGCGCGGAGATAGCTGATGTCGTACTGGCCCTGGTGGGTGGGGCCATCGGCCCCCACGATCCCTGCCCGGTCCAACACGAAGGTGACGGGCAGGTTCTGGATGCCCACGTCGTGGATGAGCTGGTCGTAGGCGCGCTGCAGGAAGGTGCTGTAGATCGCCACCACCGGTTTGAGGCCCTCGCAGGCCATGCCGGCCGCCATGGTCACGGCGTGCTGCTCGGCGATGCCCACGTCGAAGTACTGGTTGGGCACGGCCTTCTCCAGCAGATCCAGGCCCGTACCCGTGGCCATGGCAGCGGTGATGCCCACCACGGTGGGGTCTTGCTCGCAGAGTTTCACAAGCGTTTGGCCGAACACCTTGCTGTAGCTGGGCGGCTTGGGCTTGGTGGAGGGGTAGGCCTTGCCGGTGGCCAGATCGAACGCGTTCTGGGCGTGGTAGCCCACCTGATCGGCTTCGGCGTAGGGGTAGCCCTTGCCCTTGGTGGTGGCCACATGCACCAGCACCGGCCCATCATGCTCGTGGGCCTGCTGGAACACCTTCACCATGCCGGCGATGTCGTGGCCATCAACCGGGCCCATGTAGGTGAAGCCGAGCTCCTCAAACACGGCGCCGAGCTTGGGCACCGCCAGGCGCTTCATGCTCTCCTTGAGGTTCTTCAGCTCGGGCGGCAGCTCCCCGTGCATGAAGGGCAGGTGCTTGATCGCCTCCTCGGCGTTGTCTTGCAAAAACTGCAGCGGCTTGCTGTGCCGCATGCGATTGAGGTGCGTGGAGAGAGCACCTACAGGCGGACTGATCGACATGTCGTTGTCGTTCAGCACCACCAGCAGCCGGGTTTTGGGCAGGTGGCCGGCGTGGTTGATGGCCTCCAGGGCCATGCCGCCGGTGAGAGCGCCGTCGCCAATCACCGCCACGCTCTTGAAGTTTTCGCCGCAGGCGTCGCGGGCCAGGGCCATGCCCAGGGCCGCAGAAATCGAGGTGCTGGCGTGGCCTGCGCCGAAGTGGTCGAACTTGCTCTCGCAGCGCTTGAGATAGCCGGCCACGCCATCCTTCTGGCGCAGCGTATGGAAATCGTTGTAGCGGCCGGTGATCAGCTTGTGGGGATAGGCCTGGTGGCCCACGTCCCACACCACCTTGTCGTGGTCGAGATCGAGGGTTTGATACAGCGCCAGGGTGAGCTCCACCACGCCCAGACCGGGACCGAGGTGCCCGCCGCTGGTGCTCACCACGTCGAGGTGACGCTCGCGGATCTGGCGAGCCACGTCCTCCAGTTCAGCGGTGCTGAGCCCGTGCAGCTGATTGGGATGACTCAGCTCGCTGAGATGCATGCACGGCGCCGGGAGTGCCTTGCAATGTAGGCGGTGCAGCCGGGTGAACTGTGGGTGTTGCCACCGATCAGGGACGGCCCGGGGGCCGGGTGGGCAAAACTGGCCGGATGACCGAGGCCCCCAGCTCCAGCGCGCCCGCCCAGCCCACTTCGGGCGTTCCCGGCGACATGCTGCAGCGCATCCTGCGGGCCCGCGTCTACGACGTAGCGATCGAATCGCCCCTGGATCCGGCCCCCGGTCTCTCGGCCCGGCTGGCCAACACCGTGCTGCTCAAGCGGGAAGACCTGCAGCCGGTGTTCAGCTTCAAGCTGCGGGGCGCCTACAACAAGATGGCGGGCCTCAGCCCGGCCGAGCTCGAGCGCGGCGTCATCGCCGCCAGTGCCGGCAATCACGCCCAGGGCGTGGCCCTCGGGGCCCAGCGGCTGGGCTGCCGGGCGGTGATCGTGATGCCGCTCACCACTCCTGAGGTGAAGGTGCGGGCCGTGGCCAACCGCGGCGCCGAGGTGGTGCTCCACGGCGACAGCTACGACGATGCCTGCGCCGAGGCCAACCGCATTGCGGCCGAACGGGGCCTCACCTTCATCCATCCCTTCGACGATCCCGATGTGATCGCCGGCCAGGGCACGATCGCGATCGAAATCCTGCGCCAGTGCTCCGAACCGCCGGATGTGATCTACGTGGCGGTGGGGGGCGGCGGCCTGATCGCCGGCATCGGCGCCTACGTGAAGGCGATCTGGCCCCAGGTGGAGATCGTGGGCGTGGAGCCCGTGGATGCCGATGCCATGGCCCGCTCCCTGGCCTGCGGCGATCGGGTGCGGCTGGAGCAGGTGGGCCTGTTTGCCGATGGGGTGGCGGTACGGCTGGTGGGTCAGCACACCTTTGCCATTGCCCGGGAGGTGGTGGACCGGATGGTGACGGTGGACACCGACGCCATCTGCGCCGCCATCAAAGACGTGTTCGAAGACACCCGCTCGATCCTGGAGCCCGCCGGCGCCCTGGCGGTAGCCGGGATGAAAGCCGATGTGGCCCAGCGCCAGCTGCATGGCCGAACCCTGGTGGCGGTGGCCTGCGGCGCCAACATGAACTTCGATCGGCTGCGCTTCGTGGCCGAGCGCACCGAGATCGGCGAAGACCGCGAAGCCATGCTCGCGGTGGAGATCCCGGAGCAGGCCGGCAGCCTGCGGCGCTTCTGCACCCTGCTGGGCAACCGCAACCTCACCGAGTTCAGTTACCGCCTGGCCGACCCGAGCCGGGCCCACATCTTTGTGGGGGTGCAAACCACCGGCACCAGCGACGAGGCCGACCTGATCCACGACGTGCGGGCCGCCGGCTTCCCCTGCCTCGACCTCTCCAACAACGAGCTGGCGAAGCTTCACCTGCGTCACATGGTGGGGGGGCGGATGCCGGCCAGCGCCGGTGAGGCCGCCGGCCAAGGCCGGGAGCTGCTCTATCGCTTCGAGTTTCCGGAGAGGCCGGGGGCGCTGATGCGCTTCCTCACCAGCCTTCACCCCAACTGGAACATCAGCATCTTTCACTACCGCAACCACGGCGCCGACGTGGGCCGGATCGTGGTGGGCGTGCAGGTGCCGCCGGCCGACATGGGGGCCTGGCAGGGGTTCCTCGATGGCCTCGGCTATCAGTACGAAGACGAGAGTGACAATCCGGCCTACCGGGTGTTCCTCGGCCCCAGCGCGGCGCCCCTGCCCGCCCTGGCCTGAGGGCGTTACGTTGACCCATCGGACCGCGGAGGACCCAGTGCCATCGACGGATCCCCAGAGCGCAGCCGCGAGCCCAGCTTCAGTGGCGATGGCCACGCTGTCGTTGCCGGCGCGGATCGAGGCGATCCTCTACCTGAAGGGCAAACCACTCACCCTCGGGGAGATCGCCGAGATCGCCGGGGTGGCCCGCGACGAGGTGGAGATGGGCCTGCTCACCCTGATGGCCGACTACGCCCATCGCGACACGGCCCTGGAGATCCGCCAGGAGAGCCAGCGCTACAGCCTGCAGCTGCGCGAAAGCCTGGGTGATCTGGTGCAAAACCTGCTGCCGGTGGATCTCTCCACTGCGGCCCTGCGCACCCTGGCCACCATTGCCCTCAAGAAGCGGATCCTGCAGTCGGAGCTGGTGGAACTGCGGGGCTCCGGTGCCTACGACCACATCAAGGAACTGCTGGCCCAGAACTTCATCGAGCGCAAGCGCCAGAGCGAGGGGCGTTCCTTCTGGCTGAGCCCCAGCGAAAAGTTCCACCGCACCTTCGCGGTGAAGGCCGATGAGCTCCAGGCAAACCGCAAACCAAACCGAGAGCCGGAGCAGCGGGCCGCCTGATCGGAGCCCAAACCGGGAGGCGGGGATAGCTCCATAGAGTTGGGCCCATCCACCAGCCGCAGGCCAGCCCATGGAGATCCTCAGCCAGTTGCTTGCCGTGTTGGCACGCACCATGGAGATCTATTCCCTAGTGCTGCTGGTGCGGGTGCTGCTGAGCTGGTTCCCCAACCTCGACTGGGGCAACCCGGTGCTGAGCACGGTGAGCTCGATCACCGACCCCTATCTCAATGCCTTCCGCGGCCTGATTCCGCCGCTGGGCGGGCTGGATCTCTCGGCGATCGTGGCCTTCCTGGCCCTGAGCTTCGGCCAGCAACTGCTCCAGTCGGCCAGCGTGGGCTTGATGGGGGGCCTGGCCTACTGAGCTGAGTTGCGTAGCAGAGGTCGGGGTTTTTACGAACTCAGACCCTGCTCCAACGGCAGCAGCTCATCCCCCTCTCCTGCCCGCATCCGCACCGGGGCGCTGAAGCCGCGGGCTTTCACGTTGCGGACGGAGAGGGGCCCGGGGGTGCCCATGGGCACCGCCAACCGCAGGGCGAAGGGGGAATCACCGGGCGGCACATCACCGATCGACCCCACCCGGGTGCGGTTCTGCAGCACCGGCTCGCCGCTGGCATCCAGGATCAGCGCAAACACATCGGTATCAACCACGGGCTTGCGGCCCGGGTTGGTCACCACCCCCCGCAGGGCGTAGCAGCTGGCACCGGTGGGGGTGCGCAGTTCGGGCTGGGCGCCCACATCACCGGCGGGGCAGGGCTCCAGGCTCACCTCGCGCACCTGGAGATCGGCGGCCCAGGCGGGCTGGGGCAGCGCCAGGGGGGAGGTGAGCAGCAAGGCCAGCAGCAACACGCCGCGCAGCAGGGTGATCACCGGTTGTCGCCGTCGCCTGCGATCACGTTACGGGCGGCGCGACTGGCCAGCTTGTCGAGATTGGCCTGGGCGATCACCTCGAGATCCAGCCCAAGTTCGGTGGCCAGCTGGGCCACGTACCAGAGCACATCCCCCAGCTCCAGCTTGAGGGCCTCGATCACCTCCGGGCTGAAGCTGCCGCCCTGGTCGCGGATCACCTTTTTCACCTTGTCGGCCACCTCGCCGGCCTCGCCACAGAGGCCGAGCGTGGGATAGATGGGATTGGAACCGGCATCCGGGTAGCGAGCCGTGGCGCGCGACTGCTGCTGGTAGGCCAGAAAGTCCATGGGGAAACGGCCGCCGGGAGCGGCGATGGTAGTTTCCGGACTACTCATGGCATCTGCATGCCCAAGCCCGATCTCATGCGTCGCACCAAGATCGTGGCCACCATCGGGCCTGCCACCGAGTCCCCAGAACGTCTGCGCCAGCTGATCGAAGCCGGTGCCACCACGTTTCGCTTGAACTTCTCCCACGGCGACCACAGCGAGCACGCCGCCCGCGTCGCCACCATCCGCCAGGTGTCCGCCGAGATGGGCGTGCACGTGGGGATCCTGCAAGACCTTCAGGGCCCCAAGATCCGCCTGGGCCGCTTCGCCGAGGGTCCGATCAGCCTGGCCAAGGGCGACAGCTTCACGCTCACCTCGCGCGACGTGGCCTGCAATCGCGAGATCGCCACCGTCACCTACGACCGCCTCGCCGATGAGGTCACGGCCGGCAGCCGCATCCTGCTGGATGACGGCCGGGTGGAGATGCGTGTGGAGCGCGTGGATCAGGCGCAGCAAAACCTGCACTGCAGCGTGACCGTGGGCGGGGTGCTCTCCAATAACAAGGGTGTGAATTTCCCCGATGTGCAGCTCTCGATTCGGGCCCTCACCGATAAAGACCGCATCGATCTGGAGTTCGGCCTGAAGCAGGGCGTGGATTGGGTGGCGCTCAGCTTCGTGCGCAATCCCTCCGACATGCAGGAGATCAAGGATCTGATTGCGGGCCACGGCCACAGCACCCCGGTGGTGGCCAAGATCGAGAAATTCGAAGCCATCGATCAGATCGACGACATCCTGCCCCTGTGCGATGGGGTGATGGTGGCGCGGGGCGACCTGGGCGTGGAAATGCCTGCCGAAGAGGTACCGCTGCTGCAGAAGGAGCTGATCCGCAAATGCAACAGCCTTGGCATCCCGGTGATCACCGCCACCCAGATGCTCGATTCGATGGTGAGCTGCCCGCGGCCCACCCGCGCTGAGGTGAGCGATGTGGCCAACGCCATCCTCGATGGCACCGACGCCGTGATGCTCTCCAATGAGAGCGCCGTGGGCGACTTCCCGGTGGAAGCCGTGGCCACCATGGCCACCGTGGCCCGCCGCATCGAGCGCGATTACCCGCTCCGGGTGCTCGACAACCACATGGCCACCACGATCCCCAATGCGATCTGCCAGGCCGTGAGCAGCGTGGCGCGTCAGCTCAACGCCGCCGCCATCCTGCCCCTCACCAAGAGCGGCGCCACAGCCCGCAACGTGAGCAAGTTCCGCCCCAGCACCCCGATCCTGGCGATCACCAGTGAGGAGAAGGTGGCCCGCCAGCTCCAGCTGGTGTGGGGCGTGAACCCCCTGCTGGTGAGCGAGATGGATACCAGCAGCTCCACCTTCAGCAAGGCCATGGCCGTGGCCCAGGAGCAGGGGGTGCTCGCCCAGGGTGATCTGGTGGTGCAAACCTGCGGCACCCTGGCCGGAGTGAGCGGCTCAACAGACCTGCTCAAGGTGGGCCTGGTGGGCAGCGAAGGGAGCGCACCCGTCATCCTGTAGGGCCCTCCCCAGCCCGATGGCATCAAAACTGCCCCTGCGCGAAACCGTGGGGATGGCCCTCTCCACGCTGAGGGCCAATCGCTTGCGCAGCCTGCTCACGATGCTGGGCATCGTGATCGGCAACGCCTCCGTGATCACCCTGGTGGGCGTGGGCAAGGGGGCCCAGAACCTGGCCGAGGGCCAGCTGAGCAACCTCGGGGCCAACGTGCTGTTCGTGGTTCCGGGCAACAACGACACCCGGCGCCAGGGCATCGACTTCCCCAAGACCCTCGTGCTGGAAGACGCCGAGGCGATCGCCACCCAGGTGCCGAGCGTGAAGCGGGTGGCCCCCCAGATCACCCTCAGCGAGGTGATCCAGAGCGGTGGTGTCACCTCCACCACCTCGGTGGCGGGCGTGACACCGGAATTTTTGCCCGTACGCCAGTTCGAGGTGGCGCGAGGACGCTTCTTCACCCAGGCCGACCTCGACAGCGCCAGCAATGAGGTGGTGGTGGGGCCCGACCTGGCCAAGAAGATGTTCGGCAGCCGGCCGGCGGTGGGCAAGGTGCTGCGCATCCGCAACCTGCCCTTCCAGGTGATCGGGGTGCTGGAGCCCAAAGGGGCGGTGTTCGGCCAAAACCAAGACGAGAACGCCTACATCCCCCTCACCACGATGGTGAGCCAGCTGAGCGGCCGTGATCCCACCTACGGGGTGAGCCTCAACTTCATCAGCGTGGAGGCCCGCGACGGCGAAAGCACCGGAGCGGCAGCCTTCCAAATCACCAACCTGCTGCGCCAGCGCCACCGCATCCTGCGGGAAGACGACTTCGCCGTGCGCTCCCAGAAGGATGCGCTCTCGATCGTGAGCACGATCACCGGCGGCCTCACCCTGATGCTGGCGGCGATCGGCGCGATCTCGCTGCTGGTGGGCGGGATCGGGATCATGAACATCATGTTGGTGTCAGTGAGCGAGCGCACCGCCGAGATCGGCCTGCGCAAGGCGCTCGGTGCCCGCAGCGGGGATGTGCTGCTTCAGTTCCTGGTGGAGTCGTTGGTGCTGGCCAGCCTCGGCGGCGCCCTGGGGACAGCCCTTGGCGTGGGGGCCGTGAGCCTGGTGGCCGTAGTAACGCCCCTGCCCGCCACGATCGGGGCCGGCACGGTGCTGCTCACCGTGGGGCTTTCAGGATCCATCGGCCTGTTCTTCGGGGTGGTGCCCGCTCGCCGCGCCTCCCGGCTCGACCCGATCGTGGCCCTGCGCAGCCTTTGAAGCCCCAGGGCAAAACCGAAGAAAGGCTTAAGACCGCAAAAACGTCTCAGCCGCCACTGATCGTGCTCGGCCGCCAAGGCTTGATTGAGGGCCCAGAAAGCCCAGATGGCCTTGGACCTGTTGGCGTGTGCTTACCGCAATGACACCGATCGCATGGTGATCGTGCGCTGCGAAGACCACGACGGCTTCTACCTCGAGCGGGTGGTGTTCCCGTTCGAGCTGCTCAGCTTTGAGTGCCCAGCCCAGAGCGAACTGGAGGTGTGGACCCACGGACTGGGCGGACCGGAACTGCTCGAGCGCCTGCCGATCCACGCGTTGATGATCGACGCCCCCACCAGCCCAGCCCAGTTGGAGCTGGTGGACGATCCCGAAGATTTCCTCAACGGCGAAACGTTCGATCCGCTGGAGGCCGCTGCAGGCTGAGGCGCCGTTACATTGGTTAAGAATTCACGACCAACGGCCCGCCGCCCATGAACCAGCGCTGGCGTCTGATCGCTCTCTGGCTCCTTCCCCTGGCCGTGGCTGCCTTCCTCGGATGGCAGTTGCTGAGCAACGGCGGTACGTCCCGGTTCACCCCGAACGGGCCCACCGTTGCTCCCCGCAATGCCGCGGTGGCGCGGATGAGCTACGGCCGTTTCCTCGACTACGTGGATGCGGGTCGGGTGACCGCCGTCGACATCTATGACGGCGGCCGCAGCGCCGTGGTGGAAGCGGTGGATCCTGAGCTCGACAACCGCGTGCAGCGCCTGCGGGTGGATCTGCCCGGCGTGGCCCCCGAGCTGGTGAACAAGCTCAAGGATCAGGGCATCAGCTTCGACATCCACCCCCCCAAGAGCGCACCGCCGCTGCTGGGCGTGGCGGGCAACCTGATCTTCCCGCTGCTGCTGATCGGCTCCCTGATTTTCCTGGCCCGCCGCTCCAACGGCATGCCGGGTGGTCCTGGTCAGGCGATGCAATTCGGCAAGACCAAGGCGCGCTTCCTGATGGAGGCCGAAACCGGCGTGAAGTTCAACGACGTGGCCGGTGTTGAAGAGGCCAAACAAGACCTGCAGGAAGTGGTGACCTTCCTGAAGACCCCGGAGCGCTTCACCTCCGTGGGCGCCAAGATCCCCAAGGGTGTGCTGCTGGTGGGCCCTCCTGGCACGGGTAAAACCCTGCTGGCCAAGGCCATTGCCGGTGAAGCCGGCGTGCCGTTCTTCTCCCTCTCCGGTTCGGAGTTTGTGGAGATGTTCGTGGGCGTGGGCGCCAGCCGCGTCCGCGACCTGTTCAAGCGCGCCAAGGAGAACAGCCCCTGCCTGATCTTTATCGACGAAATCGATGCGGTTGGGCGTCAGCGCGGCGCTGGCATCGGTGGCGGTAACGATGAGCGTGAGCAAACCCTCAACCAGCTCCTCACGGAGATGGACGGCTTCGAGGGCAACAGCGGCATCATCATCATTGCGGCCACCAACCGGGCCGATGTGCTCGATTCGGCCCTGATGCGTCCGGGCCGTTTTGATCGCCAGGTGCAAGTGGACGTGCCCGACATCAAGGGCCGCCTGGCTGTGCTCAAGGTGCACAGCCGCGACAAAAAGCTCGCCGAAGACGTGAGCCTGGAAACCATCGCCCGCCGCACCCCAGGCTTCTCAGGCGCCGACCTGGCCAACCTGCTCAACGAAGCGGCGATCCTCACGGCCCGCCGCCGCAAGGAGGCCACCACGCTGGCCGAGATCGATGACGCGGTGGATCGCGTGATCGCCGGTATGGAGGGCAAGCCCCTCACCGACGGCCGCAGCAAGCGCCTCATCGCCTATCACGAAGTGGGCCATGCCCTGGTGGGCACCCTGGTGAAGGCCCACGACCCGGTTCAGAAGGTCACCCTGATTCCCCGCGGTCAGGCCCAGGGCCTCACCTGGTTCTCCCCCGATGAGGAGCAAATGCTGGTAAGCAAGGCCCAGCTCCGGGCCCGAATCATGGGCGCCCTGGGTGGCCGCGCCGCGGAAGACGTGGTGTTCGGCCATGCCGAAGTCACCACCGGGGCCGGCGGCGACATCCAGCAGGTGGCCTCAATCGCCCGCCAGATGGTGACCCGCTTCGGCATGAGCGACATCGGCCAGTTCTCCCTGGAGGCCGGCAACCAGGAAGTGTTCCTGGGCCGCGATCTGATGACCCGCAGCGATGGCTCCGACGCCACCGCCGCCCGGGTGGATGAGGC
>CAIOXF010000207.1 GCA_903862155.1 uncultured cyanobacterium
ACTGGTTGGCCAAGGTGCTGCTCCAGCCGCTGGGCCATGGGGCCGTAGGCCTCCGTGCCGATCAGAAAACCGCCGAGCACCAGCACCGGCTGGCACGCATCCAGAACACTCGCCACGTTCCTTCAAATCCTGTTACACTGGGTGCAACGTTTCGCAACGTGCTTCATCCATGGCTGACAACACCTCCCGCTTCGGTTTCGTCGGCTTCGCCGAAACCTGGAATGGCCGCCTGGCCATGCTCGGCTTCGTGATCGGTCTCGCCACCGAGCTGCTCACCGGCCAGGGCATCCTCTCCCAGATCGGTCTGGGCTGATCGCCGCAACCGCGAGCATCCACGCCCTCCGGCTTCGGCCGGGGGGCGTTTTGCTGTCTGCCCCTCTGCCGTAGCCCCTCTCATGCCCAAGCCGAGCAAGCCCGCTGCCTCCAACGCCCCGCTGCCCTCACCCACGGTGATGAAGCTGCAGATCCTGGGGGCGGTATTCGTGCCGATGGCGCTGGTGGGCGTGTGGCTGCATCGCCAGGGCTTCTGGTGATTTGGTAGCTGATCGCGCGGCAGCCCAGGCCGAGGCGACGCACAGTCGCGCCACCTGTGCTGCAGCCCGCCTTGCACCCCAGTGTTTCGGCCGCCGGCGCCCCAACCGCTGAGGAGATCCAGCGGCGCCTGACCGACGCCGGCATCCAGCTCACCCTGGGCGGCGAACCCACCCTGGTGCCCCTCAATCCTGAGGGGGCCGAATGGAGCGTGGCGGCCGACGGCCCCACCAAGCTCGGCTACGCCTACGCCCTGGCCGAGGAGCTGCGCCGCCGCCACTGGCCCGGCAGCACCCTGATGCTCTGCCCCGGCAAGCGCTACGAGGGGGAGGTGAATCCCCGCTGGGCGCTGCGGCTACTGCGCCATGTCTCGGGCCGCGGGATCGCGCCCTGGCCCACCGCCGCAGGACGGGCGCTCCAGCCCGATGCGGCCCTGGCCTGGCTGGAGCAGTTAGGCCGGCAGCTCCAGCTCAGCCTCCATCCGGTGGAGCTGGCCGACCCGCTCGATCCGCAGCGGCGCATCTGGGCCCTGAGCCTCTGGGAAACCGAAACCGGTGAGCTCGCCGCGGCCCCCTGGCCCCTGGCCCCCGAGCTGCGCCAGCTGAGCACCGCCTCCGGGCCCGCCGGACTGCGGCTGCCGCTGGAGCACCTGCCCCCCGATCGTCCCCGCCAGGTGCTCACGCTCGAACTGGATCCCGAGGGATGGGGGCTGTTCCTGCCACCGTTGGCGCGCCAGCCCCTCGAGCAGCTGCTGCAGGCAACCGCACATGCTGCCCACTGCCCGCTGCGGGGCACCCCCCTGGCCGAACCCAAGCTCAGCGGCGTGCTTCCCCTTGATTCCGACGGCCACTGGGAGGTGTTGGGCCTCACCGCCGATCCGGGCGTGCTGGAGGTGAACCTGCCCCCCTGCCGCGGCTGGCAGCCCTATCAGGAGTGGCTCGAGCTGCTGGAAACGGCCGGCGCCGCTGCGGGTCTGCGCAGCTGGAAACAGGGCACGGC
>CAIOXF010000208.1 GCA_903862155.1 uncultured cyanobacterium
GACATCAATCTGCTCGTGTACGCCGAGGGGTTTGGTGATCGCGATCGGGTGCTCAGATCTCGCGGCCTGCTGGAGTAGTTGGCGATAGCCGACGTGGTGATTCCGGTGCAGTGCCTCGGCGAGTTGTTCCGGGTGCTCATCGGCAAGGCGGGTTGGTCTGCGGCGGAGGCCCAGGAGGCCGTGCTCACCTGGATGGATAGCTACCGGCTGCTCGATTCCACGGCCGATGCTTGGCGTGGAGCCATGGATCTGGTGAACGCCCACCAGTTCGCGGTGTGGGATGCGCTGGTGTTGAACGTGGCGGCTGAGGGCGGTGCGCGCTTGCTGCTCACCGAAGAGATGCATCCCGGCTTCAGTTGGCGCGGGGTGCGGGTGGTGAATCCGTTGCAGTCACCAGCCGATCCTTTGCTGGCCCAGCTGCTCAGCGGCTAACTGCAGCCTTCACACCACGATCTCCATCGAGAGGCCCGTGGCGTCGTGTTCCGGGGTGGTCGGCAGCACGGCAGCCAGGCCGTTCAGCAGGCGCTCGGCGCTCCACAGGGCGGCGAAGGCATCGAGGATGTCGTCGTCGGCCACAGCGGTGCGGCGGAACTGGGCGCGCACGGCCTCGTAGGCCCCGGCGCCGAAGGTGGCGGCGATCAGCGCCTGCCGCAGCTGCTTGCCACTGGGGGTTTTCTTGGGATGGGGCAGCGGGGCGCCAGCCAACGTGCTGAAGCTCAGCTCCGGATGCACCTCCCGCAGCCAGCCCCGCAGCTCGGGCCGTGCCTGCAGCAGCGCATCCACCTCGCGCACCTTGGCGGTGATGTTCCAGCTCTGCTTGCTCATCCGCTTGCCCTCGAGCTGCTCGCGGATTGCGCACGCCTCCTCCCAGCTGCCGGCGGCGAGCACCGGCCGGATCGGGGCTGGAAAGATGCTGCTGCGGCGCGCCCCCAGTCGCTCCCGGGCAGCCTGATCGCAGCTCCGGCCCCCTTGCTGCGGCAGTCCGATCGGCATGTCGATCAGCAGCACATCCGGCTGGGGTTCGAGTGCTTCGAGTTGGCTCACCAGTTCGTCGGCCGATGCACAGAGCCAGGCCGACACCGTTTCGCCAGGGATGCGGCTCAGCCCGATCCAGCCCGCCCGGCAACCATCGGCCGAGGCAGCACGGAGTGGTGCGGTTGGCGTCATGTCGCCAGCACCGCCCGCATGAAGCGATCGGCCTGGGCCACCGCCGCCTGCCAGTTGTCGGCTTCGCTGAGGCCCGAACTCTTGGTGGGCTTGAAGCTGTGGTCGCCAGCCGTGAGCCACTCCACCTGCACCTGCGGCGACAGTGGGTAGGTCTCCACTTCCTCGCGGCGGCCGAACGTGTCGCGCTCCCCCTGCAGGATCAGCGTGGGTGTGCGCAGCTCGGCCAGGTGTTCCGTGCGCAGTTGCTGCGGTTTGCCTGGGGGGTGAAACGGATAGCCCAGACACAGGCAGCCCGCCACGTCCAACGCATCAGCCAGCAGGCTCGCGATGCGCCCGCCCATCGACTTGCCGCCGATGAACAGCGCTCCCTGGCCGCGCGCCTTAGCCGCCACCGCTCGGAAGCACTCCTGCAGCACGGGCATGCGGTCGGGAGCAGATTTGCGGCCGGTGACGCGTTGTTTGGCCATGTAGGGAAACTCGAAGCGCACCACTCGCCAGCCGCAGGCGGCCAGCCCCTCGCCCATCGCCGCCATGAACGCACTGTCCATCGGTGCCCCAGCCCCATGGGCCAGCAGCACCGTGGCCGCGGCATCCGCTGCTCCGTTCACCAGGAGTTCGCTGGTTGGAGGAGTGCTCATCGGATCGCGGCAGCGGGGCCATCAGGATCCACCGGCAGCCCCCGCACAGCCAGCGCCATCCGCCGCGCCAGCAGCAGCACCGGATAAAAACCGCGGGCGCCCTCGGGCGTGGCCAGCAGCGGACGCAACAGTTGCAGCAGCGCGTCACTGGGCGTCATCCGTTCGCACAACCACTGGATGGCATCGGCGCCGTGCAGCACCTGATCCCCCACCAGCAGCGCCGCCCCATCCCGCAGGGGGTAGCCGCGCTGGCTGAGCTCCTGGCGCAGGGCGTGATCCGCGCGGCCATCGCGAATCTGCAGGCCCGCAATCCCGCTGCGCAGCTCACTCAGTTCCGCAAAGTGCCGGCAGAACGCACAGCCCCCGTCAAACACCAACACCGGCGCCCCATCGGCAGTTGGCATCACGGCACACTGCATCGGTGCTCAGCCTGGCGGATCACGCCAGCGACCGCCCCTTCCAAGTCCAGCCCTGGCCCGTGAGCGTGCGCCACACCGAGGTGGGGCCCAGAGCACCGATCACCAGGCCGCCGGCGCCCATCAGCCACCAGAGGGTGAGGGGCACCTGGAAGGCATGGCGGGTCCACAGCCGCAGGACGAGTTGCAGGGCGATGCCGGTGAGGGCCGCAGTGAGGGCGGCGAGCAGCAGGGGGCACTGCTCCGGCAGCAGCAGCGCGGCGATGGCCGCTGCAGGAGCCAGCAGCCAGGGCCCGCTGAACATCAGCACCACCACCCCGGCTGCACCGAGCGCCTTGCTCACATCGCGATCCAGGCCCACGAACCAGTTCTTGCTCCAGCCCTCCCACAGCGCCGGGAAGTTCTGGTACATGCGTAGGTCCACCCCATCGAGGCCCAGCACGTAGCGCAGCTTCAGCCCGGCGGCCTTGATCCGGCGGGCCAGGGCCAGGTCTTCCACCACCTCGGCGGCCAGAGCACGGTGGCCGCCGATGGCCAGGTAGGCCGAGCGGCGAAAGAGCATGAACGGGCCGGCTGCGAAGGCCGTGGGATCGGCCGGGTTGTTGGCGGCGCGGATCGGGAAGCCCAGCCCCAGCAGGCTGGCCATGATGGGCTGCACCATCCATTCGGCCAGGCAGCCGCACTGCAGCCGCGGCGCCAGGCTCAGCAGATCGGCCCCCTCCGCCACGGCCTGGCTCAGGGCGCGCTGGAGCGTGGTGGGTTGCAGCCGCACATCGGCATCGATGAACAGCACCCACTCGCTGCTCACCTGCTCCATGGCGCGGCTGCAGGCCCAGTTCTTGCCCACCCAGCGCTCACCCTCGGGGCGCGGCCCGGCATCCAGCACAGCGAAGCGCCGAGCGTTGGCCCCGGCTTCTTTGGCCGTGGCCTCGGTGATCGCCACTGTTGCGTCAGTGGAGCAGTCATCCACCAACAGCACCTGCCACTGGGGGCAGGGCGGGCTGCTAGCCAGCAGGCTGCCGATGCAGACGGCAATGTTGGCGGCTTCGTTGTAGGCCGGCACCACCACCGTGAGCGAACCCTCCGTCAATGGTGAGGCCTGCTCTTGCAGCCGCGGCGCCTGGCTGAACAGGCGAATCATCCCGCCGATCAGGATCGCCAGCCCCGCGGATGCCGCTCCCGCGGTGAGCAGCAGCAACCAGCTGAGTAGCGCCATTGCCTCGGGCCATTCACAGTGGCAGCGTGCCTGACGCCCGTGCCATGGCC
>CAIOXF010000209.1 GCA_903862155.1 uncultured cyanobacterium
CTGTTTCCAGGCGCCATCGATCTGCTGCCAGATGCGGGTTTCGCAGCAGCTGGCGGTGATGAACTCCCCATTCACCTGCCGCTGGGTGAGGCGGGTGTAGCTGAGCACCACGGCGCTCTCGCTCAGCCAGCGCACGTGGGGCCGGGCCATGGTGACGTTCACAGGGCTGCCGTTGGCGGCCGGCGCGCTGCTGCTGGGGAAATAGAAACGGTGGAAGTCGAGGCCTTCGGCAAGCACGCCGTTGGTTTCGGCTTCAAAGCAGCTCAGGCTGTTATCGCAGGTGCTGACGTAGCCCTGCCAGTCGCCATTCACCACGCAATCCAGCATGGCCTGGTTGATGGCAAGGATCTCCTGATCGCGCTCGGATGCTGTCAAGGATGGAGCTGAAGCGTGCTGAACTCATTGATCCTCTCAAAGCTGCCGCTGTCGTCCTGCGGATTGCCCTTGCGGTGGCTGAATAGCGCGGCCATCCCGCTGGCTTTGGCCGCTTCCAGTTCTGCCACGGAGTCACTGATGAACAGCACCTTGGCGGGGGCTACCCCCATCTGATCGCTGATGGCTTGATAGCTCTGCGCCTGTTGTTTCAGTCCGATTCTGGTGTCAAACCAGTGGCTGAAGAGCGGTCGTAGATCTCCCGCGTTGCTGTGGCCGTAAATCAGTTGCTGGGCTGGCACCGAGCCCGAGGAATACACACCCAACGTGAAGCCTTCCCGCTTCCAACGCCGCAGTGCCGCTGGCACATCCGGAAACAGAGGACCCACCAGTTCTCCGTTCGCGTAGCCCGCCTCCCAGATGCGACCCTGCAGATCCTTCAGAGCGGTGAGTTTGCGGTCTACCTGGATCAACCAGTGCAGGTAGGGAACCACCGTTCCATCGCTGCTCCAGATCAGTCCCGCGGCATGGGCTTCGGTGTCCCTGCGCCAGGCCTCACGCACCTTTGCCACCAGGCTCTGCATCTCGGCCTCAGTGGCGTGATCGTGCAAAAACTGCTCCAGCCGCTGCGCCGCATAGGGGAAGAGCACCTCACTCACGAAGCTCACCGGGCAGGTGGTGCCTTCGATGTCGAGCAGCACGTGGGTGATGCCCTGGATCCCTCGGGGTTGAAGGGCCAATGGTTCCAGGAGGAGCTGGCGCCAGCGTTGCTCCAGCAGAAACTCCAGAATTTCGAGGTGGCGCTCCGCCGTGGCCAGGTCTTTGCCCCAGGCGTAGAGGCCATGGCCTGCGATCAGCAGCCCGTGGGGGGCCTCTTTCAATAGGGGGCGCGCCGCCTCACTGAGGCGCTGCAGGTTTTGGTCGTTGGGCAGCACCGGTAGGGCCACGGCGGTGGCATGGGTGGTTACCCCCTCCAGGCCCTTGAGCATTTCCAGATCGCTCAGCAGCAGTTCGGCCGCTTGCTCCTGGCCCACCCGCAACGACAGCAGCGTGGCGGCCTGGGAGTGGGTGTGCAGCACGGCACCGGCACCCGTTTCCTCCACGATCGCCATGTGCAGCAGGGTTTCGGCGCTGGCCTTGCCACACCCGCGTACCACGCGCGCTATTGGCTTTACCACGATCAGTTGTTCCGGGTTTACCCGCCCCTTGTGCACGCCACTCGGAGCCATCAGCAGGGTCAGGGGCTCCCGTTCCAACACACAGCTGAAGTTGCCCCCGGTGCCATCACACCAACCACGGCCATGGATGGTGGCCATCGCCTTGGTGAGTTGCTGGGCCAGAAGGTGCTGCATGGATGGGAGCGGTGGGGGACTCGGCCGGCGAAAGCTTGTATTGAGTCAATCAGCTTTGGCAGTTCGGGCACCAATGGGTGCTGCGACCCGAGAGGCGATCGCGGCGGATCGGGGTGCCGCACACGCGGCAGGGTTCGCCGCCACGCCGATACACCCAGGCCTGGCCGCCGTAGTTGCCATTGGTGCCGGTGAGGTCGCGGAAGTCGCTGAAGGTGGTGCCGCCGGCGCCGATGCTGGCCTCCAGCACCTGCACCACGGCCTCCCGCAGGGCTTCAACCTGGCTGCGCTTGAGCCGGCCGCTGGGGGTGTCGGGGCGGATCCGGGCCGCAAACAGCGACTCATCGGCATAGATGTTGCCCACCCCCGCCACCAGCGCCTGATCGAGCAGCGCGGTTTTGATCGCGCGGGTGGAGCTGCGCAGCTTCTCGCGCAAGTAGGTGGCGCTGAAGGCGTCGCTGAACGGTTCCGGGCCAAGGCGCTTGAGGCCGGTGATCACGCCGCTGAGCTCTACGCCGGGCGGTACCCACCACATCTCGCCAAAGCTGCGGGTGTCTACGAAGCGCAGCTCCCGCCCCTCGGGATCCCAGAAGCGCACCCGGGTATGGCGGCAGGGCTCGCGCTCCTGTTCCAGCCAGAGGAATTGGCCCGTCATGCGCAGATGCACCCCCCAGTGGCCGCCGTCGCTGCCATCGGAGTGCCTCAGGTTGGCCATTAGGTATTTGCCGCGCCGCTGCCACTGGCCCACGGAGCAGCTCTCCAGGGCGGCCACGAAGGCACTGGGCTCGGTGGGGCTGGCGATGGCGCGGCTGCGGCACACCTCCACCCGTGCAATCCGGAATCCCGTGGTGCGTTGCTCGAGGCCGCGCCGCACGGTTTCCACTTCAGGCAGTTCCGGCACGGCGGTTGGGTGGCAGGCGGAGAAACAACGGGTGATCAGCCCATGCAAAAGGCCCGCAGCGGCCGGATGCACCGGTGCTGCGGGCCTGATTGTGCCGAACGGGTGATCGGGGCCTGGGTCAGGCCTTTTCGAGCTCGCTCTCGGCGAAGTTGTTGGTGTTGATGCCGCCCTCGGAGCCGCTGAAGCCGTTGTAGTTCACCTTCTCGAAGCGAACCACCACGGGGTAGCGGATGCCGGAGGTGTCGATCGAAGCGACGGTACCGACTTCGTTGTACCAGTAGGACTCAGGGCGCTTGATGCGCACCTTGTCGCCGCGGGAAATGGCCATCGCTGGGCGGGGGATCGGGTGGCTGCCAGAGGGAAGATACCCGCGATGGGCGGGCTTGATTCGGCGGGCGTCACGATTCGTCGCCCTTGGCTCGTGGCACCATCGACCTTCCCCTCCGTGCTGTGCAGGCCATGGTCGTCGCCAATCAGGAGTCGCCCGCCCTGAGCCTGGAGCTGCCGGATCCCGAGAGCGATGCCATCAGCACGATGGAGTTCCTGGCCCGGCTGGAGGAGGCCTGGGCTGTCTGCGACCGCTTCGACCTGCAGACTGAGATCTGGCGCGGCCGGATTTTGCGGGCCGTGCGCGACCGGGAGAAGCGCGGTGGCGAAGGCCGAGGCACGGGCTTTCTGCAGTGGTTGCGGGAGCGGGAGATCAGCAAGACCCGCGCCTACACTCTGATCCAGCTCGCCGATTCGGCCGACAGCCTGGTGGGCGACGGGATGCTGGAGGAGGCCAGCGTGAACAAGTTCTCCAAGCGTGCCTTTCTGGAAACGGCCCAGGCGGATCCGGAGGTGCAGCTGATGATTGCGGAGGCGGCCAATGAGGGCCAGGAGATCACCCGCAAGCAGGTGCGGCGTCTGGCCGATGAGTTCACCGCGGCCACGAGTCCGCTGCTGCCGGAGGAGATCCGCCAGCGCACTGCCGAAAACCTCCTGCCTCCGCGGGCTGTGGCGCCCCTGGTGAAAGAACTGGCCAAGCTCCCCGAAGAGCAACAAGACGACCTGCGCAAGGTGCTGCGCGAGGAGCCCGAACTCGACCGGGTGAAGGAGGTGACGAGCACGGCTCGCTGGCTGAGTAAGGCGGCTGAGGCCAGCCTGGCGGTCCGGGCCTTTCAGTACGACCAGCTGGATTTCGAGAAGGCCCTGCAGGAAGCCCAGCGCATCGACGCCCTCGGCCTGCTGGCCGATGCGGTGGGCCAGGCCCAGGCCCTGGAGGCCGCCGTGCTCAAGCTCCACACCAGCTGGCGTCGGCTGGGCGGATTGCAGGAACGACTGTGGGTGGAGAGCGGCAGCAGCACGCCCCATCTGCGCGAGCTGCTCACGGCGCTGCAGTCGCTCAGCGGCGCCACCATGCGGGTGTCGCTCGGGGAGCTGGCGGGCGGTAAGCGGGTGCGGCTGCAGCTGGTGGAGGAGTCGCCGGAGCAGCTGGAGGCTCCGCCCCTGCCCGGCTGATCGCCCTATCTCTAGTGGCCGCTAGTGTCGGCAGGCGCTGCCGGTGGTGGTTTGACCGCTGATGCGTCGCTGGCTGGGGCTTCCGATCCGCCTCTGGCTGATTCCCTTCCGGCTGATCCTCTGCTGGAGGTGCTCAAGGCCCACTTCGGCTGGGACGGCTTCCGCCCGGGCCAGCGGCCGGTGGTGGAGGCGCTGTTGGCCGGCCAGGACTGCCTGGCGGTGCTGCCCACCGGCGGCGGTAAATCGCTCTGCTACCAGCTGCCGGCCCTGGTGCGCGACGGGCTGGTGCTGGTGATTTCGCCCCTGGTGGCCCTGATGCAGGACCAGGTGCAGCAGCTGGAGCGCCGCGGTATCCCGGCCGCCTGTCTGCACAGCGGCCTGGCGCCGGCGGAGCGCCGCCGCCTGCAGCAACTGCTGCGCGACCAGCGGCTGCGGCTGCTGTATCTGGCTCCCGAGCGGTTGCAGGCGGAAGCCACCCGCCAGCTGCTTGATGAGCTCTTAGACACAGGCCGGCTGGTGGCCCTGGCGGTGGATGAGGCCCACTGCATCAGCGCCTGGGGCCACGATTTCCGGCCCGACTACCGGCGGCTCGGCCACCTGCGCCAGATCTGTCCGGGCGTGCCGCTGGTGGCCCTCAGCGCCACGGCTGCTCCCCAGGTGCGGGCCGACATCATCCGCCTGCTGCAGCTGCGGCGCCCCCTGATCCAGGTGCGCTCAGCCCGCCGCACCAACCTCCACTACGCCATGGCGCGCCGCCCGGCAGATCCGCTGCCCCTGGTGCTGGAGGCGGTGGGGGAGGCTCGTGGAGCCGTGCTGATCTACGCCCGGACCCGCCGCTCGGTGGAGCAGTGGGCCAGACGGCTCACGGATGCGGGGGTGGAGGCGATCGCCTATCACGCGGGTATGGACGCCGAGAGCCGCAGCCTGGCGCTGGAGCATTTCCAGAGCGCTCCGCGGCCGGTGCTCGTCGCCACGGTGGCCTTCGGGATGGGGGTGGACCGGCCCGATGTGGGGTTGGTGCTGCACCTGGATCTGCCCGCCAGTGCCGAGGGCTATTTGCAGGAGTCGGGCCGGGCCGGACGGGATGGGCTGCCCGCCCGTTGCCTGGTGCTGTTTGATCCCGGAGATCGCACCAGCCTCGGCTGGGCCATTCGGGGCGCTGAACAGCGCCAGGACGCCCAGCGGCTGGAGCTGGCCCAGCGTCAGCTGCGGCGCATGGAGGCTGTGGCGGAGGGGGATGGCTGCCGTGAACAGGCCCTGCTGCTGGCAGTGGGGGAGGTGGCCTCACCCTGCGGCCGCTGCGATAACTGCAAGGCGGCGCGCCGCCGCCGAGATTGGTCGGCCCAGGTGTCCACCCTGCTGGAGGCCCTCGAGGAGCGCCATGGCCGCGATCTGCGCAGCCTGGCGGAAGAACTCGCCGCCGAGGGGGGCGCTGGCACCCAGCAGGAGGCGGAAGATTGCTGGGCCTGGCTGGCGCGGCGGTTGGTGCAGGAGGAGCTGATCAGCGAAAGCGACGACGGCGCCCAGCGGCTTTACCTGCGTTCCAGCGGGCGCCAGTACCTGCGGCGCCCTTGGCCCTTGCACTGGGCCGCCTGACTCAGCTGCCCTTGGCCTTGCAGAGGTCGCTCACCAGCTGCTGTTCTGCATCGGTGCGGGGGGCTTCCCAGGTGCGCCATTGGCCGGTCTGGGTGGTGGCGTTGAGCTTGCGGGCACCGCAGTTGATCGCGGTGTAGAGGGGCTGCCCCTCCGCATTAAGGCTCGGGGCCACGAAGCTGCCGCCCATGGGCTGCCAGTTGGCCCAGTCCACCTGCAGCGGGCCGTAGGTGCGCCAGTCGGGGCCGGCGGGCTTGGCGGCTGCCGTTGCGGTTGCGGTGGTTGTGGCCGGACGGGGTTTGGGCGCCGGGCGCGTTGCGGCCTGAGGCGTGGCGGCGGCTGTGGATGTGGCTGGTGTTGTGGTGGCGGTGGTTGCAGGTCGGGGCGTTGGGGTTGGGTTGGCGGCCGTTGTGGCAGGCGCGGCCTGGGTGGTTGCCGTTGCCGTGGTTCGGGTCGGAGCGGTGGTGCGGGCAGGTGCGGCGGTGCTGGCGGCCGGGGTGGTGGCCGCTGGTGTTGTGGTGGTGGCCGTGCTGGGGGCCGGCGCGGCAGGTGCTGGGTTGGTGGTGGTGGTGGCGACTGCTGGTTTGGGTTTGGGCTTGACGGCTACCGGAGGGGCCGGCTTGGCCGCGGGTTTGGGCTTGGGTGCGGCGGCCTTCGGCGGCCGGGGGGCCGGACGGGAAGCGGGCACCGGCGGCGGGGCGGTGAGCTTGAGGCGGGTGCCGCTCATCAGCAGGTTGGGGTCGTCGATGTTGTTGAGCGACACCAGCTTCTGCACCGGCAGGTTGTAGGCGTCGGCGATTTCCGAGAGGCTCTCGCCGGGCTTCACCACGTGCTCGCGGGGCTTGCCGTTGCGCGCCTGGGCTGTGGTGCTGGGCCGGGTAGCGGTGCGGGCCGGGGCGAGGCCAGGCACCACAATCCGGCTGCCCGCCTGGAGCTGGGTGGGATCGCTGATGCCGTTGGCTCGCATCAGGCTGGTTTCGCTCACGCCATAGCGGGCGGCGATTTCACCAATGGTGTCGCCGCTTTGCACGGTGTAGCTGCCACCGCGGACACTCCCTCCGCCACCCCCGCCGCCACTGCGGCTGGCTCCGCCGCGGCCGGGGATCACCAGGCGCTGGCCGATCTGAACCAGTGTTGGATCCTTAATGCCATTGGCCTGCATCAGGCTGGTTTCGCTCACGCCATAGCGGGCGGCGATTTCACCAATGGTGTCGCCGCTTTGCACGGTGTAGCTGCCGCCGCGGGCACTGC
>CAIOXF010000210.1 GCA_903862155.1 uncultured cyanobacterium
CCAGCGGCGGATGCGCTAGCCACCTTTTCCGCGTGAACCTCGGCCAGGCTCGGACTTTCCGAGCTCAGGCTCGACAGCACAAACGCTCCGGTGGTGAGCAGGCAGGCGCAGGCGAGGGCCGTGAGGCTTGTCCAGCTCACGGGCCGCTCAGCAGGAGCGTTCAGGGGGGTGCCGCAGTCGGCGCACACCAGGCCATGGATCGAGCGGGCCGGCATCCGGCAGCCACAGCGGGGGCAGGCCATGGGCGCGCACTCGAGCGAGAAACGACAAACTCATTTCTAGGCCCGCTCTGCGGTGGGCGGCTGTAGCCGATCGATCCGTTTTTTGCCCCATGGCCTGGCATCCCCACCTCTGGCACCCCACCACCCAGGTGGCCACGGCTCCAGAGCCGCTGAAGGTGGTGGCCGCCCGGGGTGCGGTGCTCCAGCTTGACGACGGCCGTGAGCTGATCGATGGGATCAGCAGCTGGTGGGTAACGCTCCACGGCCACGCTGAGCCACGCATCGCGGCTGCGATCGCCGAGCAGGCCCAGCGGCTGGAGCAGGTGATCTTCGCCAACTTCAGCCATGACCCGGCCGAGCAGCTGGCCACACGGCTGGCGGCGCTCAGTGGCCTGGAGCGGCTGTTCTTCTCCGACAACGGCTCCACCGCGGTGGAGGTGGCCCTCAAGATCGCCTGGCAGTGGTGGCGCAACAAGGGCGAACCGCGCCGCCAGCTGATTGCCTTTGAGGGGGCCTATCACGGCGACACCGTGGGGGCCATGGCCCTGGGGGAGCGCTCCCTGTTCACCGCTCCCTACGACGACCTTTTATTCGAGGTGGCCCGGGCCCCCTGGCCGGCCACCTGGGATGGGGATACCGGGGTGGAGGCCCGCGAGGCCGCAGCCTTGGCGGCACTGGAGCGGCTGCTGGAGCAGCAGCCCACCGCAGCGGTGATCGTGGAGCCCCTGATCCAGGGCGCCTCGGGCATGAACATGGTGCGCCCTTCCTTTCTGCGGGAGGTGGAGCGGCGGGTGCGGGCGAGCGGTGCCCTGCTGATCGCCGATGAGGTGATGACCGGCTTTGGCCGCACCGGCAGCCTGTTTGCCTGCCAGGCCGCCGGCATCCAGCCGGATCTGATGGCCCTCTCCAAGGGGCTCACCGGAGGCTTTCTGCCGATGGGGGTGACGCTGGCGCGTGAGGCGTTGCACCAGGCCTTCATCGGCACCGACCCGGCGCTCACCTTCTTCCATGGCCACAGCTTCACGGCCAATCCCCTGGGTTGTGCGGCGGCGCTGGCCAGCCTGGATCTGCTGGAGGCCAACCCAAGTGCCTATCAGGGATTTGAAGCCCGCCATCGGCTGCGGCTGGAGGCCCTGGCAGCGCGCCACGACCAGGTGATGCGGCCGCGCTGCCGCGGCACGGTGGCGGCCTTTGATCTGGTGGTGGAGCAACCCGGCTATCTCAATGCCGTGGGTCGCCAACTGCAGCGCCACTGCCTGGGGCAGGGCGTGTACATCCGGCCCCTGGGGAATGTGGTGTATCTACTGCCGCCGCTCTGCCTCAGCGATGCCCAGTTGGATCAGTGCTACGAGGCCATTGCTCAGGG
>CAIOXF010000211.1 GCA_903862155.1 uncultured cyanobacterium
GGCACGATCATGAAGGGCTATGCGCCGCTGGAAACCTTCTTGATGCCTGGTTGGACGATGGACAAGATCGCCGAGCATGCCCTCGACTTCTGGATCTCCTCCGAAGATCTCCCCGATCCGGACAACCGGGTGACGATCAACTCCCAGGGCCAGATTCACCTCAGCTACACCTCAAACAATCAGACGGCCTCTCAGCGCTTGGTAGGCCGCCTCACCGGCATGCTCGATCGGCTCTACCTGCGCAACCACTTGGTGGAGCGGCAAATCTATGTGAAAAATCCCATGGGCATCGGAGCGGTGGCCCACCAGGCCGGCACCTGCCGCTTCGGCAGTGATCCCGCCACCTCGGTGCTCGATCTCAATTGCAAGGCCCACGAGCTCGACAACCTCTACGTGGTGGATACGAGCTTCATGCCCACGATCGGCGCGGTGAACCCCTCGCTCACCGCCATCGCCAACGCCCTGCGGGTGGGCGAACATCTGCGGGAACGGCTCCAACGTTGATGCTGCGCAGCTGGCTGCAACGCCAGGCCGGAGATCCCGAAGGCCAGGTGCTCCTGGCCCAGGGTGGGGTGGGGTTACTGGCGGCCGCCTGGGTGCTGTTCTGGCCCGTGCCCACGGAAGTGGTGGGGCGGGGCGTGGTGATCGTTCCGGATGGCGCCCGGGTGGTGGATGCCCGCGCTGAGGGCCAGATCCTCGAGATCCCCGTGCAGGTGGGCGAACCGGTGCGCAGGGGCCAGCTGCTGTTCCGCATCTACCTGCCGGTGTTGGAGCAGACCCTGCGGCGCCAGGAGCGTGACCTGGGCGAGCTGATCCGCATCAACGCCGATCTAGACCGGCGCGATGCCATCCGCCTGGACGCTGCCCGGCGGGTGCGCGACACGGCCCTGGCCAAGCTCACGGGGGAAGACCGGCGCCTGGCCTCACTGCGCCGCCTCTACGACCAGAAGGTGGCCGACTTCCGCCTGCTCTCACGCCGGGAGGTGGTGGCGCCCCTGGCCCAGGAGGTGGTGTCCACGGAAGACCGCGCCACCCAGATCGCGGTGGCGATCGAAAACCTGCGCATCCGCGAGAAGGAGGTGGTGGATGCCTACGAGAAGGTGAAGCTCGAGATCGACACCGAGCAGCAGCGCCGTCGTTACCGCATCGACGACACCCGCCGCGCCATCAAGGTGACCCGGGCCCGCATCGCCTACGACGGCACCCTGCTCGCCGACCGCGATGGGCGCTTGTTGGATCTGCAGGTGGTGCGCGGCCAAACCGTGAAGCCAGGCCAGCGGTTGGGCACCCTCGGTAGCCACACCGGCGGTACTCCCAAGCCTGGAGATGCGGAGCCCAAGCCCCTGATGGCGGTGGCCTATTTCGCTCCCGCCGATGCCCGCCGCCTGCGGGCTGGTTTGCCGATGGAGGTGGTGCCCGACTGGAACGAGCGCGGCCGCTTCGGCGGCATCCTCGGCCGGGTGCGCCATGTGAGCTTGTTGCCCGCCACCCGCGAAGACGTGGACACCACCCTGGGCAATCCCCAGCTCGCCGAAGCCCTGGTGAAGCGCGGGCCGGTGATGCGCGCCGACATCAGCCTCGACCCCGCCCCGGGGAGCGGCGGCTATCGCTGGACCCTCTCCCGCGGCAGCACGGTGTTTCCCGTGCGTGAAGGCCTCACCCTCCATGCCCACGGCTACGTGGAATGGCGCTCCCCGATCAGCTACGTGCTGCCGGCCCTGCGCGACCTCACCGGCACGTATCGCACCGTGGGCCAGGAGCGCCGCGACGACACCCCCAACCTGCGCCAGGAGGGCGCACTGCCATGAGTGAGCCCCTGCGGCGCGAGCTGCCATTTCTGGTGAGCGAGATCGCCCTGCTGGTGGTGCTGCTCCACGCCAACGCCCCGGAGGTGTGGTTCTGGTTTGCGGTGCTGTTCGTGCTGCTGCTCTGGCGCAGCTGGGCCTGGCAGTGGCGCCGCCGGGAGCGTCAGGGAGCAGCCGGCAGCACCAGCGGCAGCGATACCGCCTCGGTGGACTGATCCGGCACCGGCAGCAGCTCCCGCAGCAGCTGGGCATAGCTCACGTTGGCCAGGGTGACTGACTCGGCCACCCCCTCCATGGCCTGGGTGAGTTGGCGGATGGTGTCGCTCACATCGGTGTAGTTGGCCAGGCCCAGCTGGTAGCGGGCGCGCACATCGCGGAAGGCTTCGCGGGTGGCGCTAAAGGCGGAGCGGGCCGCCACGATCTGCCCCAGGGAAGCGCGGTGGTCGTAGAAGGCGGTTTCCATGCGCTGGCGGATGGTGTTGCGCTCCCGCGCCAGCGCCTGCTCCGTGCGTTCGGCAGCGGCCCGGCTGGCACTCACGGCACCACTGGTGACGCCCGCATCAAACAGGCGCCAGCGCAGCTCCAGGCCGGCTGCCCAGTCGCTGTTCTGGCTGTTGAGCTGGGGGATGTTGGTGGCGGCGCAGCAGCCGTTGAGGTCGATCACCGGTTTGGTGGAGAGGGCATCGGCCAGCCCCCCACGGGCGAACAACCGCAGGCTTGGCAGCAGCTCCGCGGCGCGGCGATCGGCCTGGCGCAGCAGCGCGTCGCGGGCGGCCTGCAGGGCGAGCAGCTGGGGGTTGTCGCGGAAGCCGGCGATCAGGGTGCGCTCCAGATCCAGGGGCCAGGGGGGCTGCAGCCCCCCCGCTTCCGGTGCCGTGAGCGTGATGTTGAAGGGAGCGTTCAGCAGATTGCTGAGCTGGCGCTGGCGGCTCAGCCGCAGGGCATCGGCCTGCTCCAGCCGGTAGCGGCTCTGTTGGAGGTTGGCCTCGGCCCGCAGCAGATCCAGCCGCGGCACCAGCCCGGAGCGTTTGAGGGCCTGTACCTCATCGCGCACCACCGTGTCGTTATCCACCACCGCCTGGCGCACCCGCCGCAGTTGCTCGGCCAGTTGCAGGCCGTAGTAGGCCAGGCTCACATCGAGCTGCAGTTGGCGCAGGCCGTTGGCGTAGCGGCGCCTGGCGGCCTCCAGCTCCTGGCTGGTTTCCGCCAGGGCCGCACCCCGCTCGAAGCTCACCAGCTCCCAGTTGAGCCCCAGGCCCGCAGCGCCCAACCCCAGATTGCTCTGGATCCGGTTCCAGCCGTTGGGCTGTACGAGAAACGGCGAGCCGGGCGGATAGATGCCGGCGTTGTCGGTCCACACTTTGTTGTAGGTGCGCAGCTGGCTGTAGCTGCCGCCTAGTTCCAGGGCGAGTTCGGGCCAGAAGCGGCCCTGCACCGATCGTCTGAGTCCCTGGCGCTCACGCACTGCGGCGGCCTGCTCCGCCAGGGCCGGACTGTTGCGCACCGCCAGCTCCAGGGCCTGCGGCAGCGAGAGGGTGAGGCGCTGCTGAATGGCCACAGCGGCTGTGGTGCCCGGGATCGCAGCGGCCGGCGGGGCCTTGAGCTGCTGGAGCTCGGCGGGCGAGAGGGGGTTGGCGGCGGCCGGGCCAGATGCCGGGGGCAGCGTGCGATCGAGGCGCCGCACGTCTTGCTCGAAGCGCTCCAGGCTGCGCAGCAGGGTGCGCGAGGGCGCGGGGCCCGCCTGGGCCAGGGGGGTGCCCAGGGCAGCAGCACTCAGCACCAGCGCCAGTGTGCTGGCGGCCCTCATCGTTGCCCCTGCTCGCCCTGCCGTTGCTTCTGCTCGGCCAGCATCACGCTGGTGCGGGCCAGGCAGCCGATCGAGAAGCAGATGGCCGCGCTGCCGAACAGGCCCCAGTGCCAGCCCACGTGGTCGTCGCGCAGCTTGGTGATCAGCAGCAGCACCAGGGCCGCCGCCAGCCAGGGCAGGGTGATCACCGTGATCAGGCGCCGCGAGCTCATCGGGAGGTGAGCTGCTCCAGCCGCCGCCGCTCCTGCTCCAGGCGGCGCCCGGCCATTGCCAGCTCAAACGACACCTTCGCCACACAGCCGATCGAGAAGCAGATCATGCCGCTGCCGAACAGGCTCCAGCCGTGGCCGTGCTGGCTGAAGTCGTCAGCCAGCAGTAGCCGCAGGGCAGCGAGGTTCACCAGAACGGATGCTGCCCAGGGCCCATAGACCCAGAGCAGGATGGTGCGCGGCATCGGCGATCAGCTGAACGCCACCTTGAGCAGGTCGGCGATGAGCAGATTGTCGAGGGAGAACAGCCCGCCGCCGCTCGTGGCCAGCACCAGGCACATCACCACATACATGGCGGCCTTCTCCCAGCTGGGGGGCTCGCCCACACCCATCGGACCGGCGTAGTCGCCGGCAGGGATCTGATAAGGGTCTGGAGCGATGAAGGGGAAGCCCGAGCGGATCTCCAGCACCATCGCGTAGGCCATCGACACCAGGATGGCCAGGGCCGCCAGCGGTGTGAGCAGCCCGGGCAGCAGGGCCACGCCGGCGCCGAACATCGAGAAGGCCGATAGGAAACAGAGCCACACCGGGGTTTTCAGCCCGTCGGCCCAGGTGCGCAGGTTGCGCAGCTTCGGCCAGCCATGGCGGATGAAACAC
>CAIOXF010000212.1 GCA_903862155.1 uncultured cyanobacterium
CCCCGGCTGTTGCAGCGCCCTGAGGCCAGCATCGCCGGAGCCATTTGTTATGAGCTCTCGGATGGGGAGGCCCTGGCTGCCGCCACCCGGGATGGGGCGCGCTGGCTGCTGGCCAGCGCCAATCTCGATCCCTATCCCCTGATGCTCCAGCGCCAGTTCTCAGCCCTGGCCCAGCTGCGGGCCATCGAAACCGGCCGTTGGCTGGTGAGTGCCGCCAACACTGGCCCCAGCCTGTTGGTGAATGCGCAGGGTGAGCTAGTGGCCCAATTGCCGGCGGGCCGGGCGGCGACCGGTCTGTTCACCGTGCCCCAGCTCAGCAATCTCACTCCCTACGCACGTTTCGGGGATGGCCCGCTGCTACTGCTCACCGCCGCTGTTGGAGCAGTAGCGGTGTTGAGTCGGGTTCAGGGGAGACGGCAGCCCAACTGAATCTGCCCGGCATCGAGCAGCCGGCCCAGCCGTAAGGCGGTGGCTTCCTCCAGGCGGTTGAATTCGCCCTGGTGGTGGGTCACCCATTGCAGCTCGGCAGGGGTGATCACACCGGAGAGCAGGGCTTCGAGGAACACGGTGCCCACAGACATGGCTCGGCATGCGGCTTGCACGCATCTTGCTGAGCTCGGCCGGCCCTGACGCCAGCTCAGCTTTTCGTTACAGGTTGAACCGTTTTTCTTCCGGTTTGCGATCCGTATCGATGGGCTGACGCGCCCCGGCCCCTGGTGCTGGGAAGCGTGAGGGGTCAGGCCGTCTCGGCCATGGGCTGGGGGGCGCGGCGGAACAGGCCGTCGAGGTAGTGCTGCGACACGGCGCGGTTGTTGCACCCGTGCTGGAACAGGAATCCCGCCAGGGCGGCATGCATCAGGCGGTATTGGTCCCACTGGGGGTGCTCGCTCACGAAGGAGCGCATCGCTGCGTAGAGGTCTTCCGGGAACTCATTCACGACGCTCACGTACTGGGGGGCGTGGTCGGGGATCTGGCTCATGCGCTCGCTGCTCGAAGTGCCATCACGCCACATTCCGGCGGAGCCGTCAAAGCGCCATCCCAACGCCGATTCCGCTGCGTCGCAGGCCGGGAATCCAGTGCGGATCAGGTGGCTGAGGCTTGCGAGGCCGGCACTCGTCAGCTCCGCACATTCGGCGTGGGGGATGTCAAGGGAGAGCGCAATTTCCCAGAGACGCGCCGAGACCCACTGCTCCTGCGGCCCCCGCTCCAAACGGGCCTGTGGAAAAGCCGCCGGCGTGATGGGGAAAAGCGGCAGGGCTCGGGGAAAAGTTCACCCCTAAGGATTGGTGATCGATCGGATTCGCTCCGATGACAGATCCCAAGCCCTGCCTTCGAACATCGCCAACGGCATTAGGGCCTACAACGCGTGCGGCCAGCAAAAAGCCCCGGGGAGCTCTCCGGGGCCAGGCCTTGCCTCCATCAAGCTAGGAACGGGCAGCCTCTGCGCCAGTGCCCAAATCCGCAGACACTCAGGAAGCTGCGGCGCGAACGCTCGGCGCTTCTGCGGCGGATGGGGGTGGCCTGCCTCCTGTGATGGAGGCCACCATCAGGATCCAGGCCCTGGGGGCCACAGTGTGGACGGCACGTCGGGTAACCGGCTGAGCGACGCAGAGCTCGAGTACCAGGCCCGTGCCTTACTGGCCCAGCTCACCCTTGAGGAAAAGCTGTCGCTTCTGAGTGGCGACACCCCGTTCTGGGCGGGGATGGTGGATCTGGCACTCAACGATGCCTCCCACCGCCACAGCTGGCCTGCGGGGGTGGTGCCCCGCCTGGGGCTCAAGGGGCTGCATTTCGTGGATGGGCCGCGGGGGGTGGTGTTGGCCGGAGGCGCCACCACCTTCCCGGTGCCGATGGCACGGGGGGCGAGCTGGGATCCGGAGCTGGAGGAGCGGATCGGCAGCGCCATCGGCAGCGAAGCCCGCTCGTTCGGGGCGAACTGGGTGGCCGGCGTGTGTGTGAATCTGCTGCGCCATCCGGGTTGGGGCCGGGCCCAGGAGACCTACGGGGAAGACCCGGTGCATGTGGGGTTGATGGGTGCCGCGATGACCCGCGGCCTGGAGCGCCACGCCATCGCCTGCGTGAAGCACTACGCCCTCAACTCCATCGACAGCTCCCGCTTCCTGGTGAATGTGCAGGTGAGCCGGCGGGCGCTTCATGAGCTCTATCTCCCCCAATTTCACGACTGCATCGCGGCGGGTGCCCGCTCTGTGATGACCGCCTACAACCGGGTGAATGGGCAGTGGTGCAGCGAGCACGAAGAGCTGATTCACACCGTTCTCAAGCGGCGCTGGGGGTTCCGGGGATTGGTGGTGAGCGATTTCATCTTTGGCGTGCGGGATGGCATCGCAGCGGTGCGGGCCGGGTTGGATCTGGAAATGCCCTTCCCGCTGGTGCTGAAGGGTTGTCTTGCCGAGGCGGTGGCGGCCCAGCACGTGTCGATCAGCCGCATCGACGATGCGGCGCTGCGCCAGCTGCGGCTGCAGCTCGCTGTGCCCCAGGGCGATCCGCCAGCGGAGTGGCGCCATCACCCAGCCCATCGAGATCTGGCCCTGGAAGCGGCAAGGAAGTCGATCGTTCTGCTGCGCAATCAGCCGCTGGCGGATGGATTGCCGGTGCTGCCGTTCAACGATCTGGGCTCCCTGGCGGTGGTGGGGCGCCTGGCCGAGCAGGTGAACCTGGGTGATCGCGGCTCATCCGATACGCGGCCTCCGGAGGGAGTGGTGATCACGCCCCTGGCGGGATTGCGTGAGGCCTGCCCTGGGATGGCCGTGAACTACAGCGATGGGAGTTCGATCCCGGCCGCGGCGGCATTGGCGGCCCGTTGCGACGCGGCTGTGGTGGTGGTGGGGTTGGACTGGCGCCTGGAGGGGGAACACATTCACCCCGGGGACATCGCCCCGGTGCTGCGGATGGTCCCGCCCCCGGCATGGATGGAGTTGGTGCTACCGCCCCGATGGCTCCATCGCCTGTGGCAGCCCATGGCCGATGGGCTTGCCTGGCTCACTAGCCATGCTTCGCCGCGGGTGCGCGGTGATTTTGCGGCCGGTGATCGCACCGATCTGGCCTTGCCCGCCGATCAGCAGGCGTTAATCCAGGCCATGGTGGCTGTGAACCCCCGCACCGTGGTGGTGTTCATGGGGGGAGGGGCAATTCTCTGCGCGGATTGGCAGCACCTGGTGCCCGGATTGCTGGTGCTTTGGTATCCCGGAGAGCAAGGGGGCCATGCCCTAGCGAATGTGTTGTTTGGCCGGGTGTCGCCCAGTGGGCGCATGCCATTTTCGGTGCCCGTTTCGCCTGATTCCTTGCCTGTATTTGAACCGAGGGCCCAGCAGGTGAACTACGACCTCTGGCACGGCTATCGCCTGCTGCAGCGCCAGCATCAGCCGGCGCTGTATCCCTTTGGCTATGGGCTCAGCTACAGCACATTTCACCGCCGGGCTCTTCGCGCCGATCTCCAAGTGAGTGATTCAGGAGAGGCCTTCGTGAGGCTGGATGTGGCGGTGCGCAATCTCGGCCCGATGGACGCCCATGAGGTGGTGCAGGTGTATGTGGAGCCACCTGCTGGCCCCCTGGAGCGCCCTGCGCGCTCCCTGGTGGCTTTTGAGCGGATCCATCTCTCGGCTGGCGAGGAGCGGGAGATCGCTCTTGCGATCCCGCTGCGGCGTTTGGCCTGTTTTGATCCGGAGTGCGATGGTTTTGTGGTGCAACCTGGCACCCATCAGCTGGTGGTGGCGGAGCATGTGGA
>CAIOXF010000213.1 GCA_903862155.1 uncultured cyanobacterium
AGGTTTGCGGCCACCTCATCTCCGCGCCTGGATGTGATGACCGTCTCCTTCGCTCAGACGGCCTGGCTGGTGCCCCTGTACCCCCTGGTGGCGTCGCTTCTGTCCTTCCTGTGGTCGCCGGGCCTGATCGCCCGCACTGGACCACGCCCCTGCGGCTACCTGAACCTGCTGTTCGTCTCCATCGCCTTCGTGCACAGCACGTTGGCCCTGGTGGGGCTGCACACCAATGCCGCCGCCGGCGCGGATGCCCTCTACAAGCCCCTGAGCTTCGGCTGGACCTGGCTCGATACGGCTGGCTTCCGAGTGGGCTTCGACGGCCTGATCACCGAGCCCGCCCTGATCGCCATGACGGTGATCACCGGGATCCATGTGCTCACCCAGATTTTTACCATCGGCTACCTGGAGATGGACTGGGGCTGGCCGCGCTTCTTCGGCTCCCTCAGCTTCTTCGAGGCCGGCCTCTGCGCCCTGGTGCTCACCGACTCCATCTTCTTCAGCTACGTGCTGCTGGAGCTGCTCACGCTCGGCACCTATCTGATCGTGGGCACCTGGTACAACCAATCCCTCGTGGTGAAGGGGGCGCGGGACGCCTTCCTCACCAAGCGCATCGGCGACCTCATCCTCCTGGTGGGCGTGATCGGGCTGCTGCCGATCACCGGCACCTGGAACTTCCATGGGCTCCAGGCTTGGGCGGCCGACATGGCCAACAACGGCCGCACCCTCGGCCCCGCTGCCACGGCCCTGATCCTTGCCCTGATCGCCGGCCCCATGGGCAAGTGCGCCCAGATGCCCCTGCACCTCTGGCTCGATGAGGCCATGGAGGGTCCGCTGCCCTCCACGGTGCTGCGCAATTCCGTGGTGGTCGCCGGTGGCGCCTGGGTGCTGCTGCGGCTGGCCCCGGTGATCGCCCTCAGCCCCCTGGCCCAGGGCGTGCTCGTTGTGGTGGGTGGCACCACCGCCCTGGTGAGCTCCCTGATCGCCCTGGCCCAGATCGATGTGAAGCGGGCACTCTCCTTCCTGGTGAGCAGCTGGATGGGGCTCTTGTTTGTGGCCGTGGGCCTGGGCGGCATCACCACCGCCGATCACCTGTTGCTGGTGTATCCGCTGCCGATGGCCCTGATGCTGATGGCGGTGGGCTGTGTGATCTGGTCCAACATCACTCAAGACCTCACCCAGCTGGGCGGTCTGTGGAGCCGGCGCCCCCTGGTGGGCCTGGCCTTTCTCACCGGCGCTGCCGGCCTGATGGCCCTGCCCCCCTTCGGTGGGTTTGCCGCCCTGCGGGAGCTGCTGGCCCTCACGGCTGAGAGCTCCAGCCCCGTGGTGCTCGGCGCCGTGGTGCTGATCACCAATGCCCTGGTGAGCGCCGGCCTGGTGCGGGTGTTCGGCCAGATCTGGTGTGGCCCCACCACCGAGTTCACCGTGCGCTCACCCGAGGTGCTCTGGCTGATGGTGCTGCCCACCACCCTGCTGATGGGCTTTGTGCTGCACCAGCCCCAACTGCTCGTGCTCAACGGCGTGTTCAGCCTTGATCCCCTGCCCGGTTGGGGCCCGATGGCCATCCCGCTGCTGCTCTCCACTCTGGTGGGCGGCGGCCTCTCCGGCATCTTCTATCTGCGGCCCCATCCCCTGGTCCAGCTGCCCGCCACCCTCGGCGGCCTCCAAGACTGGCTGGCCCACGACATGCAGACCGAGCGCTTCTATCACCGCACGGTGGTGGGGCTCGTGGTGCAGCTGGCGCGCCTCAGCTCCTGGAGTGATCGCCAGATCGTGGATGGCTTCAGTGGCGCCACAGGCAATGCGGCGCTGCTGAGTGCCCGCCGCCTGAGCCTCACCACCTCGGGCCGTTCCCAGGCCTATGCCCTCACCCTGGTGCTCGGCGTGCTGCTGATGGCCGCCTGGCTGCTGACCCGCTGACTCCGATGACCCTGCTGCTTCCCCTTCTGATTCCGCTGGCGGCGGTGTTGGCGCTGCCGCTGCTCCCCAACAATGCACAGCTCACCCGCCGGGTTGCGGCCCTGGCTGGGTTTCTGCAGCTCGCCGCTGGTCTGCTGCTCTGGCGCCAGCCTCCCGCCGATCTGAGCGTGAGCTGGTTGCCCAAGCTCGGCCTCTCGCTCGATCTGGGCCTCGATGGCATCACCCTGCCGCTGCTGCTGCTCAGCGCCCTGATCACGGCCATGGCGGTGATCGCCACCCCAGTCGATCAGGCCCGCAGCCGTCTGTTCTATGGCCTGCTGCTTGCCACAAACCTCGGCCTCACCGGCACCTTCCTGGCCCGCAACGCCCTGTTGTTTGTGCTGGCCTATGAGCTGATCTTGATCCCCACCACCCTGCTGGTGGCCACCTTCGGCCGGGGGCTGCGCTCCTCGGCTGCCATCCGCTTCCTCATCTACAACGCCCTCTCAGGCTTCGTGCTGCTGGGCGTGGTGTTGGCCATGGGATGGCTCCACCCCGGCGGCGTGAGCTTTGCCTACGCCGATCTGGCCGCGGATCAGTTCAGCCCCGTGGCTGAGCGCTGGCTGCTGGCCGGCTTCCTGCTGGCCTTCGGGCTCAAGCTGCCGCTGGTGCCCCTGCACGGCTGGCAGCCGATCACCTACACCGAGGCCCCCACGCCGGTGGCGATGCTGCTCAGCGGCGCGGTGTCGAAGCTTGGGGCCTATGGCCTGCTGCGCTTCGGGGTGCAGTTCCTGCCCGACACCTGGGCCGCCTGGTCGCCCTGGATCGCCGTGATCGCCGCAGTCACCACCATCTACGGCGCCCTCAACGCCATCGCCCAGCTCGACATGCGCCGGTTGGTGGCCTACAGCTCCCTGGGCCACATGGGTTTGTTGGTGCTTGCCCTGGCTGCCGCCACTCCCCTGAGCCTGCAGGGTGTGGTGGTGCAGATGCTGGCCCACGGCCTGATCACCGCCTTGCTGTTCTGCCTGGTGGGCACGATCGAGCGCCACACCGGCACCGTGGCGATCCCCGAGATCTCTGGCCTGATGAACCCCTACCGGGGTTTGCCCTTCACCATGGGCCTGATGCTGTTGGGTCTGATGGCCGCCGCCGGCGTGCCTGGTCTGGCGGGCTTCGTTGCCGAGCTGCTGGTGTTTGAGGGCAGTTGGGTGGCCTTCCCCTGGCCCACCCTGGTGTGCATGGTGGCCTCAGGCCTCACGGCCGTGTACGCCGTGCGCCTGTTCAACCGCGTGGGCTTCGGTCGCCTCGACAACGAGCGCGCCGACTGGCTCAACACCACCTGGGGTGAGCGCTTCCCCGCCGTGGTGCTCGCCGGCCTGATCGTGATTGCCGGCATCTGGCCCGCCACGATCACCAGCTTCAGCGAGGCCAGCGTTACCCCTCTCGCCTTGCGCCAAACCGATCTTGTGCTCACCGCCAATGCCGCTGGTGCTGAGTTCACCGCTCCGGAGCTGCTCGCATGACGCCCCCCACCGCCCTGGCCCCTGAAGCGGCCACCAAGCCCCTGATTCCGCCCTCCACCCATCGCTACGCCGATGTGATCCATCGGCTGGAGGCCGGCGGTTCGATGCTTCCCGACACGCCGGAAAACCTCAAGCAGATCATCGGCATCTACAAGGCCTACGCCGTGCCGATGGACTTCTATTGGCGCGACCTGCTCTACATCGCCGAGCAGGTGTTCCTCAATCCGATTCCGGCCTTCAAATACTTCATTTCCCAGGAGTATCTGGATCGGCCCTGCTCCTATGCCGGTGATCAGTCGAAGCTGCGCATCTGGCGCGGCGGCGAGAAGGCCCATCCGGAGCTGCTCGAGTTCATGGCGCGCGGGGAAACCATCCGCATGCCCAAGCTCCTGCATCACCTCTGGCACGACCGGGTGAACATGGAGTTCGCCGAAGCCTGCATGCAGGCCATGCTCTGGCACCAGGGCATGGGCGGACGCTTCAACGACTACCTGGAAACCGACGCCTACCGCGCCAATGCCGATCGGGCGATCAAGGCCTACTTCAAGCGCAATCCGCTGATGCTGGGCCTCTACAAGCTCTTCCCGGAGATGTTCCTGGAGAAGGTGAAGCAGCTCAGCTACACCGCCAATCTGGGGCTGTTCTGGGAGGTGATGGCGCCCGTGTTCTTCGAGATGAGCGACATCTACGACGAAGGCGGGTTCAAGGGGGTGCCCGATGCGATGGATTTCCTGGTGAACGGCATCTTCGCCGTGGCCGGCCGGCCCATCTATCACCACGTGTTCATCGACGGGGAGTGCTTCGAGATCATTCCCAAGAGCGAGGGTTTCACCTGGCTCTATGAGGCGGCCCTGCCCTATGTGGAGGCGGTGTTCTATCGCACGGCCCCGTTCCGTGGCACCAAGAGCTACAACGCCCAGGCCGGTCAGGTGCCCGATAACCAGGCCGATTTTCACTACGGCATCCTCTACGCCGATGTGTTCCCCGTGGGTTCGGCCGGCATCCCGCCCACCCTGCTGATGCAGGACATGCTGCACTTCCTGCCGCCCTACCTGCAGGACACCTACAAGCAGCACAAGCGCGGCGAAGACGACCAGCTCATCCAGCTCGGCATCACCTTCCAGCGCTCGATGTACAACGTGACCTCGGCCGTGATTCAGGCCCTGCGTTGTGCCCTGCTCTATCCGCTCGACGATCCCAATCCGGAGCACCTGATGGCCAACCGGCGCTTCTTTGAGGCCCAGATGGATCGCTTCCTGCGGCCCGAGGCCCGTCTGCCCCAGATCCAAACCCAGGACTACCGCTGATCCCGATGGCCACGATTCTCGAAACCGCCGCCGGCGCCGGTTGCTTCAACACCCTGCTGGCGGCCGTGGATGCCGCCGGCCTGCGGGAAGCCCTGGAGAGTCCGGGGCCGTTCACGGTGTTCGCCCCGGTGGATGACGCCTTCTCCGCCCTGCCACCTGGCACGGTGCAGACCCTGGTGGACAACCCGCCCCAGCTGGCGCGGATCCTGAAGTACCACGTGCTGGCCGGCGCTCACAACCAGGCTGCCCTGGTGGCCAAGGAGCAGTGGGACAGCCTGGAGGGTGCGCCGATCCCGATCCGCTCGGTGGATCCCTTCGAGGTGAAGAACGCCACGGTGGTCACAGCCGATATCGCCTGCGATAACGGCGTGGTGCACGTGATCAACCGGGTGATCCTGCCGGGCTAGTTACAGCCCGCCAAACATATTCAGCCCCTCCAGCCCTTCACACAGCAGGTAGGCGCCGAGCACCAGGGCCAGCACGCCCACCAGCCATTCGGCCTTGTGCTGCAGCCACTCCTCGAGGCTGGTGATCGCCTCCCGAATGCCGCCACCGCTGAGTAGCCAGGCCAGGGGCGGCAGCAGCAACAGGGAGCTGGCCATCAGCGTGAACAGCCCGGTGATCTCGGCATCGGCGCCGAGCCCCGGGTCGTTCATCAGCAGCAATCCTGCTTCCTTTAAATAGAAAACGAGATTTTCCGGGGTGAGCAGGGCGCTGATGGCCCCCAGGCCCACCAGGGTGATCGTGCTGAAATCCGGCAGCTGGTTCATCAGCCGCAGGGCCATGCCCTCCTCGCCGATGTTGGCCTGGGGGGTGAGCTGGTAGAGCCCGAGGCCGATCAGGGCACCGGAGCCCAACAGGTCGATCAGCACCTGTTCGCGGGCGCCGTGGTTCAGGGTGATCGAGAAGCTCTCCCCCAGCACCATCAGCACCACGATCGCCAGGGCATTGGCGCTGGCCCAGCCCAGCACATAGGCCAGGGCGCGCTGTAGTGGGGCCCGGCCCAGCAGCAGCAGCGTCACCACGGCGATGTGCAGCGGGGAAAAGGCGATGCCGATGCCGAACAGCGACGACTTGGTGATCAGCTCAGGCGAAAGA
>CAIOXF010000214.1 GCA_903862155.1 uncultured cyanobacterium
GAAGGCGAACCCTTCGATCCCACCCTGCATGAGGCGGTGCTGCGGGAGCCCAGCGAGGAGCACCCCGAAGACGTGGTGATTGAGGAGCTGCAGCGCGGCTATCACCTCAACGGCCGGGTGCTGCGCCATGCCCTGGTGAAGGTGTCGATGGGCCCGGGGCCCGAGGGTGGCATCGGTGGCGGTGGCAGCCAGCCTGAGGGCGCGCCCCAGGCGGCGGAGCAGCACGGCTGATGGCCGATTACTACGACCTGCTGGGCGTCTCCCGGGATGCCGACGCCGACACCCTCAAGCGGGCCTACCGGCGCCTTGCGCGCCAGTACCACCCCGATATCAATAAGGATCCCGGCGCTGAAGACAAGTTCAAGGAGATCGGCCGCGCCTACGAGGTGCTCAGCGATCCCCAGACCCGCGCCCGCTACGACCAGTTCGGTGAGGCGGGCCTTGGCGGTGCCGCCGGCATGCCCGATATGGGCGACATGGGTGGCTTCGCCGACCTGTTCGAGACCTTCTTCAGCGGTTTCGGTGGCGGCATGGGCGGCCAGGCCGCTGGCGCCCGCCGCCGTGGCCCCCGCCAGGGCGACGACCTGCGCCTGGATCTCACCATCTCCTTCCAGGAAGCCGTGTTCGGCGCCGAGAAGGAGGTCCAGATCCGCCATCTCGAAACCTGCGGCACCTGCAACGGCAGTGGGGCCAAGGCCGGCAGCGGTCCCACCACCTGCGGCACCTGCGGCGGTGCCGGCCAGGTGCGGCGTGCCACCCGCACCCCCTTCGGCAGCTTCACCCAGGTGGCCCCCTGCCCTACCTGCGATGGCACCGGTCAGGTGATCGCCGATCCCTGCTCCGCCTGTGGCGGTCAGGGCCTGCAGCAGGTGCGCAAGAAGCTGCGCATCAACATTCCCGCCGGCGTGGATTCAGGCACCCGCCTGCGGGTGGCCAATGAGGGCAATGCCGGCCAGCGCGGCGGCCCGCCGGGGGATCTCTACGTGTTCCTCAGTGTTCAGGCCCATCCGCAGTTGCGCCGCGATGGGGTGAACATTCAGTCGGAGGTCACCCTCAGTTACCTCCAGGCGATCCTCGGCGACACCATCGAGGTGGAAACCGTGGATGGCCATGAACCGCTTCAGATCCCGGCCGGCACCCAGCCCGGCGCCGTGCTCACCTTGCAGAACAAAGGTGTGCCCCGGCTCGGCAATCCGGTGGCCCGCGGCCACCACCTGTTCACGGTGAAGGTGCAGCTGCCCACCAAGCTCAGCGGCGAGGAACGGGAGCTGCTCGAGGAGCTAGCCGGGCACCACACCCGCAAGGGCCATAAGCCCCACCACAAGAGCGGCTTGTTCGGGGGCCTGTTCGGCCACCGTGACTGAGCTGGATCTGCGCGGCACCCCCTGCCCGCTCAACTTCATCCGCACCCGCCTGGCGCTCGAGAAGCTCCCGGCAGGCGGTTCCTTGCAAGTGGACCTGGATCGAGGTGAACCCGAAACGATGGTGGGTAGCGGTATCCGCGGCGACGGCCATGGGGTGGAGATCCAGGCCCACCCCGACGACCCCTCAGCCGTGCGGTTGTTGATCCAGCGGGCGGCCCTGGCTGCTGATGGTTGAGCCAGCGGCCAGCGGCCGGGTGGTGGCCCTGCTAGCCAACTTCTGCTGGGTGGAACTCGACAGCCCCGGCCCGGGTCACACCACGCGGCTGCTCTGCACCCGCCGCACCCGCCTGGGCAAAAGCGGCCTGCAGATCTGCACCGGCGATTGGGTGGAGCTGGAGGGGATCGATTGGGCTGCGGGCCGCGCTGCGGTCGGCACCCTGCTGCCGCGCCAGTCGCTGCTGGAGCGCCCTGCTGTGGCCAACGTGAGCCGGGTGGTGGTGGTGGCGGCCCTGGCGGAGCCGGAGCTCGATCCGCTGCAGCTCACCCGATTCCTGCTCACCGCTGAGGCCACCGGCCAGCCGGTGGAGTTGGTGTTGTCCAAGGCCGATCTGCCGGAACCTGCTGCGGTGGAGCAGTGGTGTGAGCGGGCCCGGGCCTGGGGTTATCAACCCGTTGCCTTCTCCACTGCCACGGGCCTGGGCCTGGATGCCCTGCGGGAGCGGCTCAGTCAACCGGGCTTGGCGGTGTTGTGCGGCCCGTCGGGGGTGGGTAAGAGCAGCCTCCTCAATGCCTTGCGCCCCGAGCTGGAGCTGCGGGTGGGGGAGGTGTCGGGGCGCCTGCAACGCGGCCGCCACACCACCCGCCACGTGGAGCTTTTCCCTATCGCCCCCGCTGCCCTGGTGGCCGACTCTCCGGGCTTCAACCGGCCGGCCCTGCCCAGTGATCCGGCAGCCCTGGCGCTGTTGTTTCCCGAGTTGCGTCAGCAACTGGCCGCGACTTCCTGCCGCTTCAGCAATTGCCTGCATCAGGGCGATCCAGGCTGTGCCATCGCCCCAGGCTGGGATCGGGAAGCGCTCTATCGCCAGTGCCTCGCCGATCTACTGGACGAGGCCGCCCGCGAGGAGAAGCGCAGCTCCACTGGCCCGGGGTTACGGCAGCGAGGCAGCCGCCTGGAGCCCAGGCTCGACCCCAGGCTTCGGCAGGAATCGCGGCGGCGTCAGCGCCAGCAGGCCCATGGCGATGAACAGCCTGGCGATGAGCTGCTCGGTGACGAGCCGATCGAGGAGCTCAGCCCCCCAGACCCGGCAGATTGAGGTTCAGGCCGCCGGTGAGCTCTTCCATCCGTTCCTTCATGGTGCCGGTGGAATTCTCGTAGGCCGCCTTGAGGGCCTCGAGCACGGTGGCTTCGCAAGCCTCCACGCCCTCGGCCAGCAGCTCAGGGGCCAGGTTCACCCGCAGGGGCTGCTGATTGCCGGAGAGCCACACGCTGGCGCGGCCGTCGCTGCTGCTCCCCTCAATCTCCATGGCATCGAGCTCTTCCTGCAGCTTCTGGGCGTTCTGCTGCAGTTCCTGGGCCTTCTTGAAGGCCTCGGTGAGCTGACCGAAGTTGGGAAGTCCGAAGCCGGCCATGCCTGGGGAGTGTGCTGGCGGCAGGCTACGGGAAGCCCAGCCGCTTCACCTCCGGGTGCAGCTCCACGCCGTGTTCAGCGGCCACGCGGCGCTGCACGTCCTGAATGAGGGCGTCGATGTCGGCGGCGCGGGCCTCGCCGGTGTTCACGATGAAGTTGGCGTGCAGCGTGGACACCTCCGCCCCGCCAATCCGCAGCCCCTTGAGCCCCAGCCCTTCGATCAGCTGGCCGGCCTTCTGGGGCTCGGGGTTGCGAAACACGCTGCCGCAGCTGGGCTGCTGATAGGGCTGGGTGCTGGTGCGGCTGTGCAGGTTCGCGCTGGTGCGGGCTGTCACTGCTCCAGGGTCGTGGCCGGCTTCCAGCCGAAACCGCGCCGCGAGCACGATCAGTCGCTCACCCTGCAGGCGGCTGTGGCGATAAGCGAATTCGAGCTCGCCGGTCTCTAGCCAGAAGGGGGTATCGGGCCGTTCCGGATCCACCACCTTCACCGCCTGCAGCCATTCGGCGGTGCAACCGCCCTGGGCGCCGGCATTCATCACCGCTGCCCCGCCCACGGTTCCCGGGATGCCCACGGCCCACTCCAGGCCGCTGAGGCCTGCTCGGGCCGCCTTGCGGGCCAGGGTGGGGACGGGTTCGCCCGCCTCGGCTTCCACCCAGCCGTCGTTGCCATCGAGGCGGCTGCCCTGCAGGCGCCGCAGGCAGAGGCTGAGCCCCGGCAGTCCGCTGTCGGCGATCAGCAGGTTGGAGCCAGCCCCAAGGCAATGCAGTGGCATGCCGGCGCTGCTGACCCAGGCGATCAGCTCCAGCAGCTCCCGTTGATCGGCAGGCTCGGCAAACCATTCCGCAGGCCCGCCCACCTTCCAAGTGGTGAACTCGCGCAGGCTCACGTGTTCCCGCAGGCTGGTGGGGTTGCCGCTGACGGCCGGCATCTCGCTCAGGCAGCCATGGCGGCGGGGCCGCCAGCTCCATCGGTGGCGCCGCCAATGGCGGTGAGTGGTTGCAATGGCTCCAGCCGTTTCCAGAGGCCGTTCACATCACCGGCTCCCATGGCCAACACCAGATCGCCATCGCAGCTGCTGCGGGCCACCTGATCCGCCAGGGCATCCAGGCTGGTGCACACCTGCACGTGCAGCTGGGGTGCGAGTCGCTGGATGGCGCTGCCCAGGGCCTGGCTGTCGATCCCCACGATCGGGCTTTCACCGGCCGCGTACAGCGGCGCCAGCACGACCGCGTCGGCGGTGGTGAGGGCCCGGGCGAACCCGTCCAAAAACTCAGCAGTGCGGCTGTACCGATGGGGCTGGAACACCGCAAGCACCCTGCGGGGTGGGGTTGGCAGCGGGCTGCGGCCGCTGCGCACCATCAACTGGGCCATCTCCAGGGTGGCGGCCACTTCGCTGGGGTGATGGGCGTAGTCGTCCACCACCTGGCGGCCGTGCCAGTTGCCGCGGAAATCGAAACGCCGGCCGGGGGTGCGCAGGCCGGCTAGGGCCTGGCGCAGCTCGGCAAACGACACCCCTTCAATCCGGCAGGCGGCGATGGCGGCTACGGCATTGCTGAGGTTGTGCTGGCCCGGCAGCGGTAGCTCAATCCGGCCTACCAGCTCGCCGTTTTCATAGAAATCAGCCGCGGTGCCGTCGCCCCGCTCCTCGGTGGCAATCGCTGCGAAGTGCATCCCTTCGGGGTTGCGGGTCGACCACCAGTACGCCGGCTGGAAGTGCTCCCTCAGGATCGGACAGTCGCCGTTGGCAAGCAGGGCCTCGGCGCCGCCAGCAAAGCGCTGCAGGGTGGCGATCAGGGCGTCGAGGTTGGGGTAGTGATCGGTGTGGTCGAGCTCCACGTTGGTGAGCATCGCCAGCCGCGGTCGGAACTTCACCAGCGACCCATCCGACTCATCGGCCTCGGCCACCAGCAGTCGGCCGTTGCCGTGGCGGCCATTGCTCCCGAAGGCCGGCACCACGCCGCCGATCACAGCCGTGGGGTCGTGGTTGGTGGCCTGCAGCAGGGTGGCCACCAAGGTGCTGGTGGTGGTTTTTCCGTGGGTACCGGCCACCGCAATGGAGGGCTGGGCGTTGATCAGGGCGGCCAGCACATCGGAGCGGTGCACCACCGACAGACCACAGCGGCGGGCTTCCTTGAGCTCCGCGTTGCTCTCCGGTACGGCCGAACTGATCACCACCACAGGCGCGGTGGAGGTGCCACTGCGGATCGCGGCCACGGTGGCGGCATTCTGTTTGCGGAACACCCGCACCCCGAGGCGGCGCAGCTGGTCCACCACACCCCCTTCCTTGGGGTCGGAGCCGGTCACGTCGTAGCCCCGCTCCGCGAGGATCCCGGCCAGGGCCGACATGCCGATGCCACCGACTCCGATGAAGTGGAGGGGCTGGCGGCGATCGAGCAGCAGGGCCTGGGGCAAGTTCGCTGGAGCAGGAGGCCTGGACGACGCTAAGCCGCCAGGTTGGCCCCACCATCGTGCTGGGTCAGACCCCTTGCGGCAATGGGCGGCTTGGAAGGGGTGAGGCGGTGGATTTCTGTATGATCGGCGGCCAAAACCACCCTTGCTAGCGGCTTTTGCCGCTTACAGACATGACCCTGAAGGTTGCGATCAATGGATTCGGCCGCATTGGTCGCAACTTCATGCGCTGCTGGCTCAGCCGCGGTGAGAACACCGGCATCGAGGTGGTGGGTCTGAACGACACCTCCGATCCGCGCACCAACGCGCACCTGCTCCAGTACGACTCGATGCTGGGCAAGATCCGCAATGCGGAAGTGAGCGCTACCGACGACACCATCGTCGTGAATGGCAAGGCCATTAAGTGCTTCTCCGATCGCAATCCCCTGAACCTTCCCTGGAAGGAGTGGGGCGTGGATCTCGTGATCGAATCCACCGGCGTGTTCATCGACCAGGCCGGCGCCGGCAAGCACATCGAGGCGGGTGCCCAAAAAGTGCTGATCACCGCTCCTGGTAAGGGTGAGGGTGTGGGCACCTTCGTGGTGGGCGTGAACGATCACGAATACCGCCACGAAGACTGGAACATCATTTCCAACGCCAGCTGCACCACGAACTGCATGGCGCCGATTGTCAAAGCCCTCGACCAAGCCTTCGGGATCGTGAAGGGCACGATGACCACCACCCACAGCTATACGGGTGACCAGCGCATTCTTGATGCCTCCCACCGCGACCTGCGCCGCGCCCGCGCTGCTGCCATCAACATCGTGCCCACCAGCACTGGTGCTGCCAAGGCCGTGGCTCTGGTGTATCCCCCGATGAAGGGCAAGCTGAGCGGCATCGCCCTGCGCGTTCCCACCCCCAACGTGTCGGTAGTGGACATGGTGCTCGAAATCAGCCGCGGCACCACCAAGGAAGAGGTGAATGCTGTGCTGAAGGCCGCCTCTGAAGGCCCCATGAAGGGCATCATCAAGTACTGCGATCTGCCCCTGGTCTCCTCCGACCACGCGGGCACCGATGAGAGCACCATCGTGGATGCCGACCTCACCCTGGTGATGGGCGACAACATGGTGAAAGTGGTGTCCTGGTACGACAACGAGTGGGGCTACAGCCAGCGCGTGGTTGACCTGGCCGAAGTGGTGGCCCGCAACTGGAAGTGATCCCCTGATCACGCCTTCGTTTTTGCCGCTCCTTCGGGGGGCGGCTTTTTTGTTGAATGCGGCTTTCCTGAACGCGGCAAAGGGCTGGACGTTGAGCTGGGCCGAGCTCAGTGGAAGTGCTGATAGCCGCTGAGCGCGGCCCCTACAGGCTCATACCCTTCCAGCCACACCACCCGGCTGCTGGCGGATCCTTCGGTTGCCTTGAGCTCGCCAATCACCTGACAGCCCGCCAGGCGAGTGCAGAGCGCCTGGGCCCAGGCCGGATCCAGCGCCAGAACCAGTTCGAAGTCTTCCCCTCCTGCCAGGCACCAGGCTTCCGCGTGGGGCAGGGCCGCCATCGCCGGATCGAGGGGCAAGCGGCTCCGGTCCAGGACGGCGGTGCAGCCGCTGGCCGCCGCGATGGCGTCAGCGGCTGCCACCAGGCCGTCGCTGCTGTCGGTACCCCCCACCCGCCAGGGGGAGTCTGCGGGTTGGCTGCGGTGCAGCTCCTCCACCACATCAAACCGGGGCCTGGGCCGTTGATGCGCTCGAATCGCCCGGTCTTGCAGGTCGGCGGGAACCTCCTGATCCAAGTTTTTTGCGGCTTCGTTGAGCAGGAGTGCCAGCCCCAGCC
>CAIOXF010000215.1 GCA_903862155.1 uncultured cyanobacterium
CAACCTGGGTATGGAAGTGATGCACGAGCGCAATGCTCACAACTTCCCCCTGGACCTGGCTGCTGCTCAGTCCACCCCTGTGGCTCTGACCGCTCCGGCCATCGGCTGAAGCTGAGCTTCGACGGAATCCCGAGCCCCCGCTTGCGCGGGGGCTTTTGTTTTCTGTGGTTGATGGATGTTCCTGCCTTGATCGAGCGCTACGGCCTGCAGCCCCACCCAGAGGGCGGCTGGTATTGCGAACTCCATCGCAGTCGCCAGGCGGTGGTGAGGGCCGATGGGCAGCAGCGCTCTGCCCTCACGGCGATCCTCTTTCTGCTGGAGGCCGGTGCCGTGAGCCGCTGGCACCGGGTGAGCCGCGCTGATGAAACCTGGCACTTCGCCGGTGGCGATCCCCTGGACTTACTCCTGTTGCAACCGGGTGAGGGGCCGATCGAGCGCCATTGTCTGGGGCCGGTCGAGGGATCGCAAAGTGCTGAGCCCTTGGCGGTGGTGCCCGCCGGCTGGTGGCAGGCAGCCCGCACCCTCGGGGCCTGGAGCCTGGTGAGCTGCTGCGTGGGCCCTGGCTTTGATTTCGCCGACTTCACCCTGCTGCGGGATCTGCCGGCTGATCAGCATCCGGCCCAGGCGCTCCCTGAATTCCTCTGAGCTCTGGCCTGAGGCTGCTTGAACGGTTCTTTCGGCCAGGCGCTTCACTCGATCAGTTCGGCGCCGTTGCCCGGCACCTCTAGCCAGCGGCGCAGCCAGCCCACCAGCAGATAGAAGGGCAGGGTGTCGGCCAGGGCGGCGATTGCTTTGAACAGGTAGCCGCTGGCGATGTAGCTGGCGAGCTGAGGCACCACCGGTTCCGCCGCGCGCATCGGCAGGACGTGGTTGGCATAGTGGCTTACCAGCACCACGGCGGTGGTGTCCACCAGCTGGCTCACCAGGGTGGAACCGTTGTTGCGCAGCCAGAGAGCCCGGCCATTGCTGAAGCGCTTCCAGAAATGGAACATGCGCACATCAGTGAACTGGGCCGCCAGGTAGGCCACCATCGAAGCCCCCACGGCTCCGAATGCCATCCGACGCACATCGAAGAACGTGGCCTCTGGCGCGTCAGCCAGGCCGGGCAGCACACCGCCAAGCCAGAGGGTTAGCACGATCCAGCCGTTGAGCAATAGCCCCACCCACACCAGCTGGGAGGCCTTCTGTTCACCCCAGATCTCACTGATTAGGTCGGTGCAGAGAAAGGTCACCGGGTAGGGCAGGGCTCCCACGGCAACCACGATCGGCCACGATCCGATGGAGCCCAGCTGCAGGAAGCGGGTGAGGCCGAGGATGTTGAGCATCCCCATGGTTCCGAGAAAGAGCCCTGCCAGCACCAGAAACGCCAGATCCCGGCGCTGCTTCAGAGTCATGGCGGGAGGCTTGGGAGCGTTCGGCGGCCACAGCTTGGCGGCCCTGCCTCAGATCAGGGAGTGGGCTCCTGTGGATTGCATCAGTGGTTCACGCTTGAGAATGGGCTGGAGGCTGAATTTTGGCAGTCCTGTTGGCTTTATGGCTGATCGAGATGTCTCCCTGTACTGAAGATCTATGCCTCCAGATTGGCGCTGGATTTGCATTGCCTTGAGGCAGATTATTGCAGTCTTGGCAAAAGAAAAGGGGCCCTGAAGCCCCTTCCCTGTTGGGTTGTGATGCAAGCCGGTGACTGGATTTGAACCTGCGACCTACTGATTACGAATCAGTTGCTCTACCCCTGAGCTACACCGGCGAAGGCATGAAATTAGCATTCAGCCTTGTGCACCGCCTTGAGGTTCCCATGGGGTCGAAACGTTCGCAGATCGACCCCGAGCTGCGGGCTCGCTTGCTCCAGGAAGCGCGCACACCCTGGCGTGGATTGCGCCGAGGGCTTTGGGTGGCCCTGGCCGCTTCTGGGGCTGTTGGCCTGGCCACAATGGCCATGCGATCGGCGGCCGGCGATGCGGTGCCGTCAGTCGATCTGTTGATCCAGATCGGAGCCGTTGTGCTCTTCGGCGGGCTTCTCTACCTCGACCGCAACCGCGACCCGAGCAGTTGAGGGCTGCACCTGTGGTTCGGCAGCGCTGGGCTTGGACGTGCTGATCTCTGGAGCGCTGAGCGGCTCAAGTAGAAGCAACGGCAGACCGAGGCATAACCGCTGCGATTCGATCTGCTCGAAGCTGAGTGGGGTGAGGCTCGCCAGCGACTCGGGAGAACGCAGCAGCAGGTCGATTGCTTGAGCCAGTTGCTGCAGCTGCCACACCATCACGGCCAGCACCGGCACCGTGAGCAAGAGGGCCACCAACCGGTTGGCCTCAGGAAGCAGGGCCATGGGGCCTGCCAGGGCTGCACAGCGATCAATCCACCACAGCGTTGGCAGCAGCAGGGCTGCACCAACGGCGGCAGCAATACGGGGCAGAAGTTGCGGGGCGGCACTCAGGCTGCGTTGGGCCGGGGTACGCGCCTGGAGTGGGGCTTGCACCAGCAGCAGCGAAAACCCATCGGCAGGGCGCCTCGAAAGCAAAAGCGCCGGTGCTAGGGCGCCGATGCCCCACACGAGCAGCCGCTCCAGCCCGGGGACCGGGCCAGGGTCGGCGCCAGCGAGCAGCAGAAGCACCAGCAACGCCTCCAACGGCAGGGCAGCTGCTCCGAGCAGCTGCAGCCAGATCAGAGGTTCGCGGCGCGCCAAGCTCAGGTGCTGAGGGTGCGGCGCTGGGTGACCAGCTTGTAGGCCTCAACGCGGTCGCCTTCCTGCCAGGAGTTGAAGCGATCGCAGCCGATGCCGCACTCGAAGCCGGTGGCAACTTCCTTGACGTCGTCTTTGTTGCGACGCAGGGAGTCGAGGTCGCCCTCGTACACCTTCTCCTTGCCACGGTGCACCCGGATCTTGCAGTTGCGCTGCAGCTTGCCGTTGGTCACGTAACAGCCAGCCACGGCGTTCTTGCCGATGGTGAACACGGCCCGCACCTCGGCTTCGCCCAGGGATTCCTCCACCAGCTCTGGCTCCAGCAGGCCTTCCATGGCCATCTGGATGTCTTCCAGCAGCTTGTAGATCACGTCGTAATCGCGCACATCCACGCCGGTGGCGTCGGCGGCGCGCTTGGCGCCAGGAGCCATCGAGGTGTTGAAACCCACGATCACGGCCCCGGAAGCGGCGGCGAGATCCACGTCGGTTTCGGTGATCTCGCCCGGTGCTGAGAGCAGCACCCGCACCTGCACTTCCTTCTGGGGCAGCTGCTCGAGGGAGCCAAGGATGGCTTCCACCGAACCCTGCACGTCGGCCTTGAGGATGAGGTTGAGCTCCTTGAGCTCGCCCTCGCTGGCCTGACCCGACATCGACGCCAGCGACACCCGGCGCGAGGCCATCTGCTGGGCCAGACGGGTGGCGCGGGCTTCGGACGCCCGATCCCCCACCACAGCCCGGGCCGATTTCTCGTCGGGATACACCTCGAACTCGTCGCCGGCGGTGGGAACTTCGCTGAAGCCCAGGGCCTCAACGGCGTACGACGGGCCTGCCGCCTTCACCCGCTTGCCGGTGTCGTCGACCATGGCCCGCACCTTTCCGAGCACAGGGCCGGCGGCGACCACGTTGCCGGTGCGCAGGGTGCCGTTCTGGATCAGCAGGGTGGCCACAGGGCCCTTGGCCTTGTCGAGGTGCGCCTCGATCACGGTGCCCTTGGCCAAACGGTCGGGGTTGGCCTGCAGGTCTTCCACTTCGGAGACCAGCAGGATCATCTCCAGCAGCTTGTCGATGTTTTCGCCTTTGATGGCGCTCACCGGCACCATCACGGTGCTGCCGCCCCAGTCTTCGGCCACCAGTTCCTGAGCCGATAGCTCCTGCTTCACCCGGTCGGGGGAGGAGCCTTCCTTGTCGATCTTGTTGATGGCCACCACGATCGGCACCTTGGCGGCGCGGGCGTGGCTGATGGCCTCCAGGGTCTGGGGGCGCACGCCGTCATCAGCGGCCACCACCAGGACGGCGATGTCGGTCACCTTGGTGCCGCGGGCACGCATAGCGGTGAACGCCTCGTGGCCCGGGGTGTCGAGGAAGGTGATCTTGCGCTCTTCACCGGCGTGCTCGATCTCCACCTGATAGGCACCGATGTGCTGGGTGATGCCCCCGGCCTCGCCAGCGGCCACGCGGGTCTTGCGGATCGCGTCGAGCAGGCTCGTTTTACCGTGGTCCACGTGGCCCATCACGGTGACCACAGGCGGGCGGCGGATCAGGTGAGCGAGGTCGCTCTCCTCGATCATTTCTACCGTCTTGGCGGCTGCCGCCTCCACGTCGTCTTCGAGCACGGGCACCCCGAACTCCTCTGCCACGGCCTCGATGGTCGAGAGGTCGAGGCTCTGGGTCACCGTGGCGATGATCCCCTTGAAGAAGAGGCTCTTGATGATCTCGGAGCTCTCCACGCCGAGCCTCTCGGCCAGCTCCTGCACCGTGAGGTTGCCCTCCGGCACGATCAGCATTTCGGGCCGCTGCTGCTTGGCCTCGCGGGCCTGGCGCAGCTCCATGGCACGGCGGCGCTGGCGCTGGCGGGTGGTTTCCTTCTTGCGCTTGCGCATCGCCCCAGTGGGCTTGGGCGCAGCTGCCATGGCCCTCGGCTTGGCTGGGCGAGCCAGGCTTGCCGAGAGCACCATGGCTTCCTGTTCGCCGGCGTAACCGCCGGTTTCCGCGGTGAGGGCGTCGTCGTTCTCACCAATGATGTGCACCTTGGTGCGCTGCTTCTGCGGCGTGCGCGAGCGCAGGGCTTCGAGCTTGGCGCTGTCGTCCCAGTCGGGACGGCGGGGGCGACCGGGGGTGCCGGCAGGGGCCGGGCGGAAGCCAGGACGACGCGGTGCCGAAGGCGGCGTGGCGGTGGGACGCACCAGATCCGGCGTGGTGGTGCCGCTGGCACCTTCGGTGCCTGCAGGGCGCTCACCGGGCCTGCGCGGCGGCGGGGCGGTGGGTCTGCCGTTGGGCTTCTGGAGCTGCATCAGCTCGCCGGGTGCCATCGGCTTGCGCATGCCGGCAGGCATGCCGGGGCGGGCCGGGGCACCAGGACGGCTAGCGCCGGTGGCGCCGACACCATCGCGCCGGATCGGTTTGCCAACCAGCTCCAGGGGGGCCTGGGCCGGGCGGCCGGGACCCGCCGCAGGACGGCCGGCGCCGGATTGGCCTGGACGCACAGGAGCTCCAGGCCGCTGGGGCATGCCAGGGCGCTGGCTCAGGGGCGGCCGACCGGCCGGAGGTGCGGGGCGGGTGCCGCCTGACGGGGCGCCGCTGATGGGGCGACCCACTAGCTGGGGCTTGGCGGGCGCGCCGGGGCGTGGAGCCTCGGGCTTACGGCCAGGGGCCGGAGCTGCGGGGCGCGCGGGCTTGCTAGCGATTACCACCGGCGGCTTGGCCGGTGCGGCCGGGCGGGCCGGTGGTGCGCTGGGGCGCGGCGGCGGAGCAGCGGCCGCTGGGCGAGCAGCCGGAGCGCTGGGCGCTGCAGGCTTGGCGGGAGCGCCCGGGCGCGGGGCCGGTGTAGCCGGCTTAGAGGCTGCAGGAGCGGCCGGGCGGGCCGGGGGCGCGCTGGGGCGTGGCGGTGGAGCAGCGGCCGCTGGGCGAGCAGCCGGAGCGCTGGGTGCTGCAGGCTTGGCGGGCGTCGCAGGACGGGGCGTCGGAGCTGCTGGTTTGGCCACAGCAGCAGCAGGGGCTGGGGCTGCTGCGGCGGGTTTGGCCGGAGCGGGCGCTGCAGGCTTGGCCGGGGCCGCGGGCTTGGCGGGAGCCGCCACAACAGCGGGCTTGGCCGGCGCAGCTGGAGCGGCTGGGGCGTTGGGGGCCGGGGCCTTCTTCACGGAGAGGATGGCCTTGCCGGGAGCGGCTGGCGCAGCAGCGGGGGCTGCGGCTGGCTTGGCGCCATTGCCGGCCTTCAGCAGGGAGCGGATGCGAGCGGCTTCGTCGTCACTGATGGAGCTGCTGTGGCTCTTGGCCGCGATCGACAGCTTCTCGGCGGCGTCGAGCACGTCCTTGTTGTCCAGGCCCAGGTCCCGGGACAGCTCATAAATTCTGACTTTGCCGCTGCTGGTCATTCAGGTCTCCAGTGGTCGGAGCCCGCGGTCGCTGGAGGACCGGTGGGCGCCAGGCCGCAGGCGCACTGCGGCCAATGGTCATCTTGCCTCAGAGCCTGAAGCGCCGCCGTCGGTGAGGCGTTGCTCCAGGGCTTCAACGATGGAATCCGCAACCTGGCACCGCAGCGCCCGTTGCAGCTTCTTCTTCCGCCTGGCGTCGTCGAGGCAGCAGTGCGTCTGGCAGAGATAGGCCGAGCGGCCCATGCCCTGATCGAGCGCCATGCCGCCTTCGGCCAGCCGGATCACCCGCCAGAGCTGGGTCCTGTCGAAGAGTTCCCGACAGGACACGCAGCGCCGGAGAACCGCCCGGGAACTCACCGAGCCTCGCCCTCTTCGCCCTCGGTTGCCTCCGCAGCTGCCTCAGCATCTGCCTCAGTGGCTTCCTCGGAAGCGACGTCTTCGGAAGCCTCGTCATAGGTGGCTTCCTCGTAGACAGCCTCCTCGCCGTACTCCTCTTCGTCTTCGGGGAGCGGATAGAGCTCGCGCAGGCGGGCGTCTTCCTCGGCGCGGGCGGCCTGTTCGGCGGCGAGGCGGGCCTCGGCCTCAGCTTGGAGCCGCTCCTCTTCTTCGCGCTGGGAAATCAGTTCGGCCACCACCGAGTCCTCGGCGGACTGGTCGTACTCGTGGGAGTTCTTGATGTCGATCTTCCAGCCGGTGAGGCGGGCGGCCAGTCGCACGTTCTGACCCTCGCGGCCGATGGCCAGGCTCAGCTGATCGGGCGGCACCAGCACGTGGGCGTGATGGCCTTCGGGGTCCACCAGGCGCACCATCTCCACCCGAGCCGGGCTCAGGGAGTTGGCGATGTATTGGGCAGGATCCTGCGACCAGCGGATCACGTCGATCTTTTCGCCGCGCAGCTCATTCACCACCTGTTGGATGCGGGAGCCGCGCGCACCGATGCAGGCACCCACCGGATCCACCTCGCGCTCCACCGAATCCACGGCCACCTTGGTGCGTGGACCCACCGAGCGGCTGGGGGGATTGGCTTCGCGGGCCACGGCCACGATCCGCACCGAGCCTTCCTGGATCTCGGGCACCTCGTTCTCGAAGAGGTACACCACCAGGCCGGCGTTGGAGCGGCTCACGAACAGCTGGGGCCCGCGGCGGGGCACCTCGCTCACTTCCTTCAAGAACACCTTGAAGGTGGCGTTGGCGCGGTAGTTGTCGTTGGGGAGCTGGTCGCGGCGGGGCAGTTCGGCCTCCACCTCGGGACGGCCCAGGCCACTGCTCACGGCCATGATCACGCTCTGGCGCTCGAAGCGGATCACACGGGCGGTGAGCACGGGATCCTCCAGATCCGCGAACTCCTCCTGAATCATGCGGCGCTGCTGATCGCGCAGCTTCTGGGCCAGAACCTGCTTTGTGGTGGCAGCGGCCATCCGGCCGAAGTCGTCCTTCTCCGGGGTGACGTCGAGCACCACGGTGTCGCCGATCTGGGCGTCGTCGGCCACCTGCTGCACCTCAGCAAGGGCGATCTGGTGGTCGTCGCTCTCCACTTCCTCCACGATGATCTTGGAAGCGAGCACCCGGTAACCCTCTTCGTCGAGGTCGAGCTGCACGTCGAAGTTGGAGAAGTAGTCCTCTTCGAACGGGTCTTCGCTGATGCCGATGTAGAGCGTGCGGCGATAGCGCTCGTAGCCCTTGAGCAGGGCCTCCCGCAGGGCGGCCTCCACCACCGTCGGTGGCAGCTTCTTCTCTTCGCTGATGTCCTCGATCAGGTTGTTCAGACCGGGGAGCAGGACAAGGGCCATCGGTTTTCGGGTGATTCAGTTGTGGGTGATTCGGTTGTGGGCGGTCCTCAGCCTTCGCCGGTGGGGGTCACCAGCCGCACGGCAATCACATCGCCGCGGGGGATCCGCTTGGTGCGGCCGCGCATATTCAGATGCACGGATTCAGCGTCGCGCTCCAGCAGCAGGCCTTCGCGCCGCACCTCAGCCCCCTTCGGATCGCGGTAGTGCACTTCCACCGGAAATCCGCGGAAACTGCGGAAGTCGCGGTCGTCGTGCAGCTCCTCGCCGATGCCGGGACTGCTGATTTCAAGAACATAGGCGTCGGGGAGCAGGCCGGTCGCCTCGATTGCATCGCCCAGGGGGCTGCTGAGGCCGGCGCATTCATCCAGGCTGATGTCGGTGCCATCGGCCTTCTGCACCATCACCTGCACGGTGAGCGGGATGCGGTGGGTGTGCAGCTGCACGCTGCGCAGCTCGAACCCCGTGGGCTCGAGCACGCCGCGGGCGAGGACTTCCAGATCCGGAATGAGGGGATGGGGCACCGCTGGATCAGGCCGCAGGGTTGCTGCCGCCGGCATCGCCGGCCATGGAGGAGAGATCCACGATCGGGGCTTCGGCGTAGTAGTCGCTCTGCACCACGTTGCCCCGCAGGGCGAGGTCTTGGTTGAGGCACTGCCCCTTCTGCTCGTCGCTGCGCAGGTACTGGCACACCCGGGCCCAGAGCTTGGCGCGGGTGCCGGGAGCGCCCTGGCTGAAGTGCACCAGCTCACTGCCCCCGGCCAGGCCTTGGATCTCCACCTGGCAGAGGGAGCAGCGGCGGCGTTCGCCGGGGGGGATGGCCGCCATGGCAAAGGTGGTGCACTGGGAGCAACCTAAATCGGTTGCGTTGGCGGGCTGGTGGAAGCGTGATGCAGCTGCTGCAGCTCAGTGATCCCCACCTGCTGGCCGATCCCCAAGGCCACTACCGCCAGCGCCGGCCGTTCCGTTCGCTGCAGGAGGCGCTGCGCCAGGTGGCCCGGCAGCCCCACGGTCTCCTGCTGATCAGTGGCGATCTCTGCCAGGACGAGACCTGGCAGGGCTACATCCGCCTGCGGGAGCTATTGGCTTCGGTGGAGGTGCCGGTGGCGCTGCTGCCCGGCAACCACGACCATCCCGCCCTGCTGCGGGCCGCCCTCGGCCGCCAGGCCGTGATTGCACCGGCTGTGATTGAGCTGGAGGGCTGCCGGCTGGTGTTGCTCGACAGCCACCGGTCCGGCTCCGTGGGCGGCTGGATCGGCCCTCGCCAGTTGGCCTGGCTGGCGGGCCAGCTCGCGACTGCGCCCCACAACCCCACGCTGGTGGCGGTGCATCACCCGCCCGTTCCGATCGGTGATGCCGGCATGGATGCGATCGCTCTGCACGATGGCCCGGCCTTGCTGGCGCTGCTGCGCCCGGTGCCCGGAGTGCGGGCGGTGCTGTTTGGTCATGTGCACCAGCACTGGCAGGGCTGGCTGCCGGACCGCCCGGCGGAGCTGGAGCCGGTGCAGCTGCTGGGTTGCCCCTCCACCCTCTGCGCCTTCGGGCCCGTGCAACCCTGCCCGTTGGGCCGTGCTGCAGATCCAGGCGCCCGCTGGCTGCAGCTCGATGCCGCTGGTGGGCTGCAGCAGCGCCTGCTGCGCTGGCACGGGGTTGATGGAACGGCCCCTAGCGTTTCGGGGTGATCCGCATGCCCACCGTGATTCGGGCCCTTCTGGCCGCGCTGCTGCCCCTGCTGCTGTGGGCGCTGCCGGCCCGCGCTGAAGGCCCCCATAGCTTTGTGGCCGATGCGGCGCGGGCCGTGGCGCCAGCGGTGGTGCGGATCGACACCGAGCGCGATGTGGCCCGCACGGCGTTTGATCCGGCGCTGCTCGATCCATTCCTGCGGGATCTGTTCGGCGATCCCTCCGGCACCCTGCGCGAGCGTGGCCAGGGCTCCGGGGTGGTGATCGATGCGGGTCGGGGCCTGGTGCTCACCAATGCCCACGTGGTGGATTCGGTGGATGCGGTGGAGGTGACCCTTGCCGACGGCCGCGAACTCGACGGCATGGTGGTGGGCTCCGACCCGGTGACCGACCTGGCGGTGGTGAGGATCAAGGCGCCGCGCGGCCTGCAGGCGGCACCTCTCGGGGATTCCGAGGCCCTGGAGGTGGGCGACTGGGCGATCGCCCTTGGCAGCCCCTACGGCCTGGAGCGCACGGTGACCCTCGGCATCGTGAGCAGCCTGCACCGCGACATCAACAGCTTGGGCTTCGCCGACAAGCGCCTCGATCTGATCCAGACCGACGCCGCCATCAACCCCGGCAATTCGGGTGGTCCGCTGATCAACGCCGGCGGCCAGGTGATTGGCATCAACACCCTGGTGCGCTCCGGTCCCGGCGCCGGCTTGGGCTTCGCGATCCCGATCAACCTGGCGAAGGGAGTGGCAGCCCAGCTGGCGGATGGCGGCCAGGTGGTGCATCCCTACCTGGGGTTGCAGCTGGTGCCGCTCACCGTGCGTCAGGCCCGTGAGAACAACCGCGATCCCAACGCCCTGCTGCAGCTGCCCGAGCACGACGGTGCCCTGGTGCAGCGGGTGCTCGATGACAGCCCGGCCCAGAAGGCCGGCCTGCGCCGGGGCGATCTGGTGGTGGGGGCTGCCGACCAGCCCGTGACGGGGCCGTCTCAGCTGCTGCAGCAGGTGGAGCACTCGGCCGTGGGTGAACCCCTGGCCTTGAGCGTGATCCGGGGCCAGAAGGAACTCAACCTCACGATCCGGCCGGCTGCCTTGCCGCATCCGGGGTAACGTCGCGACCCAATACGACAGGCAGGCGAGATGTCGGATCTGCAGGATCAGATGAAGCAGGCGGTGGCGGCTGCGGCCACCGAGCAGATCCAGAGCGGCATGGTGGTGGGCCTGGGTTCCGGCTCCACGGCGGCCCTGATGATCAAGGCCCTCGGCGCCAAGCTGCAGAGCGGTGGGCTCACCGACATCGTGGGCGTGACCACCTCCTTCCAGGGCGAGGTGCTGGCCGCTGAGCTGGGCATTCCCCTCAAGAGCCTCAACGCGATCGAGCGCATCGATCTGGCGATCGACGGCGCCGATGAGGTGGACCCCTCCTTCCAGCTGATCAAGGGTGGCGGCGCCTGCCACGTGCAGGAGAAGCTGGTGGCGGCCCGCGCCGATCGCTTTGTGGTGGTGGTGGATTCCACCAAGTTGGTGGAGCGCCTCAACCTGGGTTTCCTGCTGCCGGTGGAGGTGCTGCCCGGGGCCTGGCGTCAGGTGCAGATGCAGCTCAAGGCGATGGGCGGCGACGCGGTGCTGCGCATGGCCGTGAAGAAGGCCGGCCCGGTGGTGACCGACCAGGGCAACCTCGTGCTGGATGTGACATTCAACGGCGGTATCGCCGATCCGGTGAGCCTGGAGAAGGAGATCAACAATCTCCCTGGGGTGCTGGAGAACGGTTTGTTCGTGAATCTCACCGACCAGGTGTTGGTGGGTGAGATCGTGGATGGCGTTGCCGGCGTGCGCGATCTGCAGAAGAGTTGAGTTGTGTAGGCAGGCGAACCAAACGCTGAGACCAATTAGCAATTCTTAGCCGCCTCAGTTTTCCGCCGAGGTGGCTGGTTTTCCGCAGCAGCGGCACTGTTTTTCCTCAGCCACCGCGACGGACATTTCCCACTCCGGCCTGGGATTGGGCGGGCTGCCTTGGGAAATTGCGTTGTCCCCTTGACGGAACTGCGCCAGCTTCTCTTCTTTGCGTGGGTGTCCTCGCGGACTGCTCAGAGCGCCACGGTCCAAGGGATTCTCGCCGTTGGATGTGGTGAGACGCGCTTTTGCGTCTGTTTTTGACGCGCCGCCATTCCTGTGGCGTGATGGCGGTCCCGATGGAGACGCCGCCATGGGTCCATCGCCCCTATCGCATCCTCAATCCATCCCCGCCCAGCGGACCCGGCCTGCAGCCGGTGGCCCTGAGCTGGTGGTGCTGGCCGCGCGCGGCATGGATGACGGTCGCACCCTGATTCGCGCCGTGCGCCGGGGTGCCAGCGTGCTGCTCGACACCCGGGGTCTGGATCAGCCGAGGGGCCAGCGGCTGGTGGATTTCTGCTCCGGTGGCGTGATGGCCATGGATGGCCAGGCGCTTCGCGCTGGCGAGAACGCGTTCCTCTTTGCCCCGGCCCTCGCGCGCATCACTGCACCCTGAAGGTCACCCCCATCACCGCGGTGATGTCCTTCTCGATCGTGCTGGTGTCGTAGGCGCCGTAGCTGCCCATGTCGGTGGAGTTGGGCACGGTGATCTGGAAGGTGCCGGTGTCGGCGCGGGTGATCGGCCCGATGCCCGAGCCCGCTTCCTTGGCAATCGCCACGGCCCGCTGGCGCGCGTCGCGGGTGGCCTTGGCGAGCATGTCGACCCGCTTCTCAGCGAGCTTGGTGTAGGTGTACGCCGGCTCATTGATCGTGAGCGGCACGCCCTGGCCGATCAGGCTGCCGATGGCGCCGGCCACGGCCTGCACCTTGACCACGTTGGGGCTGCTCACCTTTACGGTTTGCGAGCTGCTCCAGGTAGTACTGCGCAGCTCCCCGGTGCGGGGATCGCGCACCTGCTGCTGGTCGGTCTTCACGTTGCCCAGTTCAATCTCGCTGGCCGCGATGCCTTGTGCCTTGAGAAAACTCACCGTGGTTTGTACGGCGGGCTGGAGTGCCCGATAGGCCTCCTGCTGGGTGTTACCCCCCACACTCACCAGCACAGTCCAGTCGGCGAAGTCGCTCTTGATGCGCTCTGTACTCGAGCCGGTCACGGTGATCGTGTCGTTGGCGCTGCGCAGCCCTTTCACTGCCACGCTGCCGGCCAGGGTGAGGCCCGCTCCCAGTACGGCCATCGCAAACACCAGTGCCGGTGTACGGCGCAGCAGATCCACAACCTTCTGCATCGGGGTGCGGCCCTCGGGGCCGGTTGGCCATGCCCGCAGCGTATGGAGGTTGGTCCGATCCGTCAGCGCGGTCTTAAGGCAGTGATCGGCTCAGGATTGTCGATGTCGTAATCGAGGATGTCGGCCGGAAGGCCCACTTGGGATTCACGCGGGTACACGGTGAAGTCTTCGATCCGCTTGAACAGCGGCAGCAGCACCCGCGCCAGGGCGTTGGGGGCGCCGTAGAAAAACGAGTGGTGCCCCAGCAGAAACTCGGTTGTGCCGGCGCCTTCCTGCTGGTGCGCCAGGAAATCCCGCATCCGCGTGCGTTCTTCTGGTGAGAGGCACGGGTGGGCGATCACCGGGAAGTCGCGCTGTACAGCCAGTAGCCCGCAGCGCCGCCAGTCGAGTTCGCCCAGTGCCGCAATCAAGGCCTCGCGTTCGGGCGCGAAATCCACGCAGGTGAGCTCCCGCTCCTCAATCGCCATCACCTCGCTGACATGGCGCCGCTGCAGCAGGCGCCACTTCTCGCGGGCATCGTCGTGCACCACGATCGCCGCCAGCCGCACCCGCTCGTAGCGCTCCATCAGCCGGCGGTTCGGAGCGTTGCGCCCCACGAAGGTGAACAGAAACTGGGAGCCCGTGCCGATGTAGTCGTCGAGCACCACCAGCGCCCGCCGCTCGCCCTTCGGCGGTGGTGCGGCATGCAGAGCCTCCACGTTGTGGAAGCACGTCACGGGCAGCCGGTTGGCCTTGCGATACACGTACGACACCAGGTCGCCGCTCTTGCAGGTGAAGGCGCGGGTGAAGTCGATGTCGCTGCAACCCTCGCCGTCGAAGCCGTCTTCGGCCAGATCGGCGCAGAGGCGCTCGTGCAGCAGCCGGCATTCGCGGATCAGCCGCGCCCAGCCGTGCACCTGCATGCAATCCAGCAAGCGCAGGGCGATCGCCTGATCCGCTTCGGAAAACTGCGCGATCCAGCGCCCCAGTGAGGGCCGCGAGATCTCGGCCTCGTTCCAGGCGTCAGCCAGCTCATCCAGCCGGGTTTGGAGGGCGGGGCTTGGGCTCATCGCTCCATGCTCCCCCAGGTGCGCAGGCCTTTCGCCAGGATCGCTGCAGCTGTGCCGATCCGATGACCCCCAGCCGCGAGCAGATCCTCGCCGCCTCCAGCCCCTGGCTGGCCGGCCTGCTCAATGTGCTCCCGGGCCTTGGCACTGGCTACATCTACCAACGCCGCTGGCGGGCCTACTGGATCACCTCCGGTATTGCCACGGCCTGGTTTGTGCTGGGAGCCGTGCTCGATCAAGACCTCGATCCAGTGCTGCAGGCCGATGTGATCCAGCAGAACCAGCTCTATGGCCTCGGCGGTTTCGTGGTGCTGGCAGCGGTGACCTCCGTGGAAGCGGTGATTGCCGCCCGCAAGGTGCGCGAGCCGGCATGAGCCCAGCGCCCTATCTGGAGCTGCGGCAGGTGGAGGCGTGGCTGGGGCCGCGCCCGGTGTTCACCAACCTCAGCCTTGATCTGCACCTAGGCGAACACACCGTGGTGCTGGGCCCCAACGGCTCGGGCAAGAGCTCGCTGATCAAGCTGCTCAGCCGTGAGCTCTATCCGGTGGTGAAGCCGGAGTCGTGGCTGCGGATCTTCGGCGACACCACGGTGAACCTCTGGGCTCTGCGCGGCCGGATTGGCCTGGTTTCAGTGGATCTGCAGGCGGGCTACGTGGGCAGCGTGCCAGCTGAGCAGGTGGTGCTGTCGGGCTTTTTCGGTTCGGTGGGAATCGGCCGCAGCCAGGTGGCCAACGCAGCCCAGCGCCAGCGGGTGGCGGAGTTGATGGAGGAGCTGGGGCTCACGGCCCTGCGGGGCCGCCCCTTCAACCAGCTCTCCGATGGCCAGCGGCGTCGGTTGCTGCTGGCCCGAGCCCTGGTGCATAACCCCGAGGTGTTGGTGCTCGATGAACCCACCAACGGTCTCGATCTCCGCGCCCGCCACCAGCTGCTGGAGATCCTGAGGCGCCTGGCCCAGGCCGGCACCACCCTGCTGCTGGTGACGCATCAGATCGAAGCGATCATCCCGGAGGTGAGCCGCTGCGTGTTGCTGCAGAACGGCGCGGTGGTGGGCGATGGACCGGCCAACGTGCTGTTGCGAAACCAGCCGCTGAGCGAGCTGTTTGGCACCTCGCTGCGGGTGATCGAAGCTGATGGCTGGCGCCAGGTGCTGCCGGGCTAAATCCGGCGAACAGCCCTCAGCGCTGCCCCAGCAGTTCCAGCCAGCTGGGGGCTGATGGGGGTTCGTGCAGCGGAATCGTGAACGACAGGGGGGCGGCGCTAGAGCAGGTGGTGGTGGTGTCGAGCGTCATCACCACCGGCATGGGCTTGTCGGTGTGGGTGATCACCGGGCTGCGGTCGTCCATGGGCTGGAGGCCTTACCTCCCAAGGCTGCTGCCGCCGTTCGGTGAGCGATGCAGCCTGCGCGTCAGGGCCGTGGTGTCGCGGGCGACAGCGCCGGCGCGGCTTCGGGCTGCTGCTTGAGGAAGGCGTGCACCTGAATCGGGCTGCGCTGGCTGTAGCCCACCGGTAGCCACAGGTCGCCGGCCACGGTGGGCACGTGCACCTGCCAGTGATAGAAACCGCGGAAGGCGTTGGGATCGGCGCGCATCAGCGCGGCGTACTCCAGCACCGCGCGGCCGTAGTGATCGCTGTTGTTGTAACCCCAGAGCCCGCGGCGGATGTCGCGCAGGCCGCCCCGCCGCACCAGGTAGCGGGCGGCGGCGTGGATCGCATCGCGCGGGTTGCGGATGTCACCGTCCTTGCCGATGCCGGGCTCGGCCCAGGTGCTCGGCAGGAATTGCATCGGCCCATGGGCATTGGCCACCGACACTCCATCGATGCGGCCCATGGCGCTCTCCACCAGGTTCACCGCCGCCAGCACCTCCCAGGGGATGCCCGTGGCAGCACTGGCCTCGCGGTAGTGCCGCAGCAGTTCCTCGGCGGGCCGCGGCGGAATGATCCGCCAGGCCGGCAGCACCGTGCGCGCCGGCCCGCGATGCATCGCCAGAAACTCGCGCCGCGCCTTGATGTGTCGTTTGGCCACCGCCAGCCAAGGGGCTGGCAGCCGTTTCAGCACCGCATCGCCAAGGGCCCGCTGCCGAGCCAGCACCCGGTAGATCACCTGCTGCTGATGGGCCAGCGGTGGGAGACCTGCCTCCGGTGTGGCCGGATCACGGATCGCCCTTTCCAGCTCCACCAGCCGCGCTGCGATCGCCTCCGGCCCAGTGGGCATCTCGGGATAGCGCCGCGTTTCGCTGGCGGCCTGGGCGCTGGTGCCTTCTGGTTTGGGGCTGTTTGCCCCACCGTTGGTTGACCCCGACCCCGGCACGGCGCAGCTGAGCAGCAGCCCGGCTGTGGCGGCGGCCATCAGGGCGGGCGAGAGCCGTCTGGGGAGCCCGAAGTGCTGCAACGCCAAGCCCAACGCAAGCCTTCAGTGTCTACCGCCTGGAACGCTTCAGCTCTTGCCTGGTGCGTACGCAATTCGCTCGCCCTTCTTAGCGTTGGCGTTCAGTCCCCTGAACGGGGAAATCCAAGAGCTCTGCGCAGCTTGGCTTATGTCTGATCTGGGACCTCTGGGCGTGCACGTGCCGCACGCGGCAGGGTCGGGGTCGGCCGCGCTGGTGCGCGAGGTGGGGGATGCGCTGAATGCGCGTCTGCGCCAACTGCATGAGCAGCTGCTGGAGCAGGTGCCGGATGTGGATCGCATCGCCTGTGTGCTCTACGAGGAGCGCGACGACCTGCTCAAGACCTTCGTGAACAGCACCCGTGCAGGTGAGGCCATCAAGGGCTACGAGTTCCGCCTCGCCGACAGCGAATCGCTCAGCAAGCTCGCCACCAGCCGCGATAGCCGCGTGCTCGACGACATTCCGGCGGCGGTGCAGGGCAACACCATGCACTCGATCTGGCTGCTGAAGGAGGGCTACCGCTCCTCGCTCACGGTGCCCCTGTACGACCGCGAGCAGTTCATCGGATTTCTCTTCTACGACTCCCGCAAGCCGGCGGCGTTCACGCCCGAGGTGCAGCGCAACCTCTCGTTGTTCAGCACCCTGATCAACATGACGATTTCGAACGAGCTGAACCTCGTTCGTTCGATCACCACCTCAGCCCAGGTGGCGCGGGAGTTCGCGAACCTGCGCGACTTTGAAACCGGTGGCCACCTGGAGCGGATGGCGCATTACTCGCGCCTGATCGCCCGTGATCTGGCCGAGAGCTACGACCTCAGCGACGAATACATCGAGCATCTCTATCTGTTTGCGCCGCTGCACGACATCGGCAAGATCGGCATCCCCGACAGCGTGCTGCTCAAGCCCGGTCGCCTCGATGCCGACGAGCGGGCCCTGATGGAAACCCACGTGCAGAAGGGCATCGATGTGCTCGAACGGCTGATCGGCGAGTTCGGGCTGCAGCACCTGCCCGATTCCTCCGTGATGCGCAATGTGGTGGCCGGCCACCACGAATGCCTTGATGGCTCCGGCTATCCCAACGGGCTCAAGGGTGAGGAGATCGCGCTGGAGTCGCGCATCATCGCGGTGGCCGACATCCTTGATGCGCTTACCAGCCACCGGCCCTACAAAGAACCCTGGACGATCGAGGCCGCCGTGGCCGAGCTCGAACGCCTGGAAGCTGCCGGAAAGCTCGACGCCGACTGCGTGAACGCCGTGAAGCGTCACATCCCCGAAGTGGAAGCCATCCGCGACCGCTTCCGCGATGGGTGAACACTTCGGGGTGGCCGAGCTGACCTAAAGAGGCCGGGCTTCTGTTGTTGTGGTGCCGATGAGGGTGCACACCCCGCTGCGCGGTGCGGCCGTGCTCGGCCATCCGCTGCTGAACAAGGGCACGGCATTC
>CAIOXF010000216.1 GCA_903862155.1 uncultured cyanobacterium
GGATTCACGCGCTGAAAGCGATTGAGGCCGGCGACCTGGCACTCGACGCCACGGTGGCGTCCCATTTCGACAGCTGCCTGGGCTGCTTCGCCTGCGTGACGGCCTGTCCGTCCGGGGTGCGGTACGACGAGCTGATCGAGGCCACCCGGCCCAAGCTCAACGCCGCTGAACTGCGCAGCCCCGCCCAGCAGGCCTGGCGCCAGCTGCTGTTTGCGCTGCTGCCCTATCCGGCCAGGCTGCGGGCGGCTCTTCAGGCCGTACGCGGCTATGTGGGCTCGCCCTTGCAAGCCCTCACCCGCGGCAGCGGCCTACTGCGATTGCTCGGGCCCCAGCTGCAGGCCATGGAGCAACTGCTGCCGCCGCTACCGGCTGAGAGCTTCCGCGATGGGTTCCCCATGGTGGTGCCGGCCCAGGGAGAGCGGCGGGCCCGGGTGGGTCTGGTGCTGGGCTGCGTGCAGCGGGTGTTTGACCCGGCGGTAAACCACGCGGTGGTGCGGGTGCTGAGTGCCAACGGCGTGGAGGTGGTGATCCCCCCCAGCCAGGGCTGCTGCGGCGCCGTGACCCATCACCAGGGCGAAGAGGGCCAAACCTCCCAGCTAGCCCAGGCCCTGATCACCAGCTTCGAGAGCGCCATCGGCCCCGGCAAACCCGCCGGCGCAGAGCCCCTGGAGGCGGTGCTGGTGGCAGCCTCCGGCTGTGGCCACACGCTCAAGGCCTATCCGCGGCTGGTGGGCACCAGCTTCAGCGCACCCGTGGCCGACGTGCACGAATTCCTGGTGCAACTGGGGCTGAGCGAAGCGTTCCAGCAGGCCCTGCAGCCCCTGGCCCATCCCAACGGCGAGATCGCCACGGCCGAGCGGCCCCTGCCGGTGGCCTTCCACGACGCCTGCCACATGATTCACGGCCAGGGCATCACCACCGAGCCCCGCAACCTGCTCAAGGCCATCCCCCACATCCGCCTGCGGGAGCCCCTGGAGGCGGGCGTGTGCTGCGGCAGCGCCGGGATCTACAACCTGGTACAGCCCGACGAAGCCGAAACCCTCGGGCAGCGCAAGGCCGCAGACCTGGCCGGCACCGGTGCTGAGGTGGTAGCTAGCGCCAACATCGGCTGCACCCTCCAGATCCGCCGCCATCTGAATGGCCAGGAGCACACGATCCCGGTGTTGCATCCGATCGAGCTGCTCGACCGCAGCTACCGCGGCCAGGCGTGAACGAGCAGAACAGCCCAGGCCAGCTGTTCAGCATCCTGGGCGTGGGCTTCGGCCTGGCCGGAGCGATAGGCGGCACGATCGGCGCGGGGATCCTGCGCACCCCCGGGCTGGTGGCCGCCCAGCTGCCCAGCACGCCGCTGGTGATCGGCGCCTGGGTGCTGGGCGGGCTGTACGCACTGCTGGGGGCCGTGTGCATTGCGGAACTGGCGGCGAGCCTGCCGCGGGCCGGCGGTTGGTATGTGTTCGCCGAGCGGGCCTTCGGGCGCTGGGCCGGATTTCTGGTGGGTTGGACCGACTGGCTGGCCCACTGCATCGGGCTGGCCTGGGTGGCCACCACGGTGGGCGACTACGGCGCCGCCCTGCTGCCGTCCCAGTTCGCCCTGCAGCCCATGGCACCGCAGGCGATTGCCCTGCTCAGCCTGGCGGTGTTCGCCGGGATCCAGTGCACGGGCGTGCGCGCCGGTAGCGCCAGCCAGGAGCTGCTCAGCCTGGTGAAAGCGGGAGCGTTCCTGGCCCTGGTGGCCGCCTGTTTTCTGCTGCCCATGCCGACCGCAGGCCTTGACGCCGGCCCCGATGGGGGTATGGCCAGCGTGGTGACAGCCCTGGACAGGTCGGACCCTGCAGCCGCGCCGGACTGGAAGGGCTTGCTGCTCCCTGCGGTGCTGGCCCTGCAGGCCGTGATCACCACCTACGACGGCTGGGCCAGCCCGGTGTATTTCGCCGAGGAATTCACCGATCCCGGCCGCGACCTGCCGCGCTCGCTGATCGGGGGCGTGCTGGCTGTGCTGGCGCTCTATCTGCTGATCAACGCTGCGCTGCTCCATGTTCTGCCGATCGAACAGCTGGCCAGCTCCAACCTGCCGGCCGCCGATGCCGCCCAGCGGCTGATAGGCCCGCTGGGCGGTGGGGTGATCACAGCGGTGGCGCTGGTGGCGCTGCTGGGCCTGATCAACACCGTGGTAATGGCGGCGCCGCGCATCCTCTATGGCCTGAGCCGCGATGGCCTGTTCCCCGCCTTTGCCAGTGGGGTGAATGCAGGTGGCACGCCGGCACCGGCGTTGCTGCTCACCACTGGCGCCGCAGCCCTACTGGTGCTGGGCGGCTCCTTCGATCGCCTGCTCGGGATGGGAGCCTTCCTCTACGTGTGCCTGCCCCTAGCGGGGATCGCTGCCCTGGTGGCGCTGCGCTGGCGGGAACCGGAGCTCGAACGACCGTTTCTCACCTGGGCCTATCCGCTGCCGCCGCTGCTGGTGGCCGGGGTGTCGGTGGCGTTTCTGGCGGGTGATCTGCTCAGCGACGCCCAAAACGGCCTGCTGGCCCTTGGGCTGGTGCTGGCGGGGGCCCCGCTGTTGCTGTTCAGCCCGCCTGCATCAACGCCCATGCCTGGCGCAGGGTCTGCGCCTCCCCCAGATTCCCCGGGAACGTGAGCACCGGCAGCTGGGGCACCGGAGCCTCGGCTGGCGTGAGCACCAGCGACAACCCGGGCAGCAGCTGCCCCCGCAGCTCCACAGCGCCCACCCCCAGGCCATCGGCCAGCAGGGTGTGGCTGGTGATGCCGCCCTTGCTGATCAGGTAGCCCAGATGCGGGGCGAGTCGACCCGCTAGCCGGGCCATCAGCCCGGCCAGCTCCTGCCCTAGGCGCCTCCGCTCGGCAGGGCTGGCGCAATGCAGCTCACCGCGGGAGGTGAACAGCACGGGGGTGGCACCGCTAGCCCGCACGGCCTCCAGCTCCTGCAGCCACTGGCGCTCAAGGGAGGCCAGCAACTCCCGTGGCGCAGGCCCTTCCACCACCCGGGCCACCTTGGCCACGGGAATCTCCACGCCCGAGCAACCCGGCGCCTCCAGCAACTTGGCCAACTGGTCATCCGCCAGGGGCACATGGGAGCCCACCAGCACCAATCCCGGCAGGGGGTTGCCGTGGGGGCCTTGACGCCGCAATCCGGCCAGGCCCGCAGCATCCAGGGGCTGAGGCGGGAGATCCACCAGCCCGTTGAGCAGGCTGGCGGCCGACTGGAACAGAAACCGCCGCGGCCGCTCACCCGGCCCAGCACCGCTGAGGCCGCGGACCGCGGCACCGAGCGCGTCGAGGTGCCGTTGCTCCTGGGCATCCACCGCCACCATCGCGCCGGCGGGCAGGGCCGACAGCCGCTGCTCCAGAACCTCCTGGCCCGCCTCCAGATCGCGCAGCGTGAGCTGCTGCACCGCTGCCGCAGCCACCCGGCCTCCGGATTTCTCCTCCACCCAGGCCGCTAGGTGACTGGTGCTGAAGCCGAACAGGCGATCGCGGGCAAACGGCGTGGTGTGCACCGGTTCGCCATGGAGCAGATGCACCCCATCCACGGTGGTGCGTCCGCCCGGCAGGAAAGCCGGCGCCAGCAGGGTGGCGTCAAACGGGCCGAGCTCCTGCTCGATCGCTTCCACCTCCACGGGGAAATGGCTGCGCAGGGTGGAATCACCACGGCTCACCACGAGCCAGCGATCGATCACGCCAGCAGCCTGGGCTTCCGCCAACTGTGACTTCAAGGCCCTGCAGATCTCCACCACCCGCTGGCGGGCATCGGCGGGCCCCAGCGCCCGGGTGTTAGCCAGTACAAACAGCAGCGGTGCGGGGTGGGCCAGGCCCCGGCGCAGCGTGCCTGGATCCCAGCGCAGCAGCAACGGGCAGCTGTGCACCGTCTGCGACCCGGTGGGGTCGTCATCCAGAACGATCACCTTGAGCCGCTCTGCCACTGCCTCTGTCATGGCACCATCGTGCCGTGATCACCCCTGAGCCCCGCGAGCTGCAGGAGCTGGTGCGGGAGCTGCACCATCGCTCCTCCCCCTGGCTACCCAGTGGCCTGGGCACCCGGCTGCATTGGGGGCCGCCCGTGGAGGCAGGCCCTGGGGAGGCGGAGCCCACCGTGCTGAGCACGGCCCGGCTCGATCGGGTGTTGGAGCACAACCCCGGAGATTTCACGATCACCGTGCAGGCCGGCGCACCGCTAGCGGCCGTGCAGGAAACGCTGGCTGAGCACCGCCAATGGCTTGCGGTGGACTGGCCCTGGGGCAGCCGGGGCAACGGCGCGGGCAGCGGCAGCATCGGCGGGCTGGTGGCCCGCGGCCTGGCCGGGGGGTATCGGCAGCGCTATCTGGGCATCCGCGACCAGCTGATCGGCATCGCGCTGATGCGGGCGGATGGCACCAGGGCCCGGGCCGGCGGCAAGGTGGTGAAGAACGTGGCCGGCTACGACCTGATGCGGCTGCTGTGCGGCAGCTGGGGATCGCTGGCCCTGATCACCGAGCTCACCCTGCGCACGCTGCCGGTGCCGCCGGAACGCCGCGGCCTCTGGCTGGGCGGCCCGCCCCACTCCCTGGCCAAGCTCAGCAGCTGGCTGCTGAATTCCAGCCTCAGCCCGGAGCGGGTGGAGTGGCTGCGGCCGCCCGGCGGGGAAACTGGCGTGCTGGTGAGCCTGGCCAGCATCAGCCTCCAAACTCTGGAGGAGCAGGTGGCCTGCATCGCAGGCAAGGCCACCGAACACAGCTGCGCCAGTGAAACCCTCAATGGGGAGGCTCTGCTGGACCGACTCGATCAGGGCCGGGGCGGCGGCGCTGAGGCGGCCTGGCTACTGCGGCTGGGGGTGCGCCCCGACCGCGGGCCTGAGCTGCTGCAGGAACCGGCCCTGGCCGGCATTCCGGTGGTACTGGGAGCTGCCAGCGGCCTGGCCATGGCCTGGGCCGATGCAAGCGCCCTACCGGCCTACCGAGTGGAGGCGCTGCGGCGCCGCTGCCAGGAGCTGGGCGGCTTCCTCACCGTGCTCTGCCAACCAAGCGGCAACACCATCCCAGCCTGGCTGGACGCGCCCTCACGCCCCCAGATCGAAGCCGTGAAGCGTCAGTTCGACCCCAAGCAGCAGCTGGCCCGCGGCCGCCTGCCCGGCGTCTACAACGCCTCCACCCGATAGCGACAGGCCAGCTCCAAACTCTCGCCAGGCTGCACCTGCAGCAGCCGCTCGCCACTGTTAAGGGCTCCGCGGGGCGCCGTCCAGGGCTCGATGCAGACCATCGGCCGGGGCGGGTCGGTCCAGATCACGGCCAGATCCAGGGGCGCCTCGGTATCGAGGCTGATCGCAAGGCCTCCAGCCTCCAGGCGCACCGCGGGGGTGGGTCCCGCCAGCAGATCCACACCGCTGGGCAGGGAGGCCAGCAGATCGGCTGTGTTGGCAGAAGCTCCAGCCGCCTGATCGGTGGCCTGGGACGGCAAACCATGCAGGCGCACAGCTTGAAGATCAGCCACCTTGAAATACGGGTGCAAACCAAACGCAAACGGCAGGGGCGCCTCCCCCTCACCGCCTGGATGACTCACCCGGGCCGTAATCGCCAGGGCCTGGGGCTCCAGCCGGAACTCCAGCGCCAGCGCGAAGCGATGGGGAAACACCACCAAGGTTGCTGGCGTGTTGGTGAGGGCGAGGCTCACCCCATCACCATCGGGTAAGGCACTGATCTGCCAGGACAGATCGCGGGCAAAGCCGTGCTGGGGCATGGCACTCCCCTCAAGGCCACCACAGATCGGGAACAGCACCGGGATGCCGCCCCGCACACTTTTGGTGGGATCGGCAAAGCGCTCGGCATCGAAGTAGAGCAACTCCCGCTCTCCCCAGGGCCCATGGCAGCTCCACCCCGTCACCAGCCCGCCACGCTCGGGCACCAAGTACAAGCGGTCGCCATGGGGGGCGGTAAAGATCCAGCTTTCGCCAGGCTGATGGGGAGCGCTGAGGGTCATCCGCGGGCCCAGAGGTTGTATTTCAGGATGCACCAGATCGCGCGCACACCGTCTTTCCAACCGATTTTTTTGCCCTCCTCATAGGTGCGCCCGTAATAGGAAATGCCCACTTCATAGATGCGGCAGCGGCGCTTGGCCACCTTGGCGGTGATTTCCGGCTCAAACCCAAAGCGTTTCTCTCGGATCGGAATGGCCTGGATGATCTCCGTACGGAACGCCTTGTAGCAGGTTTCCATATCTGTGAGATTCAAATCCGTGAACATGTTGCTGAGCAAGGTAAGAAATCCATTGCCCACCCGGTGCCAGAAATACACAACCCGGTGCGGCGCAGCGCCTTGAAACCGGCTACCAAACACCACATCGGCCTTGCCATCCACAATCGGACCAATCACCAGCGGGTATTCCTGCGGGTCGTACTCCAGATCGGCGTCTTGCACGATGCAGATCTCGCCGCAGGCCGCCCGGAACCCCGTGGCCAAGGCCGCACCTTTGCCCTGATTGCGCGGATGCAGGATCAGGGTGAGGTCCGGGGCATCAGCCAGCCCGGCCAGTACCTCGCGCGTGCCATCGGTGGAGCCGTCATCCACCACCACGATCTGCTTGGAGGCAATCGGCGCCTGGCGCACCCGCTCGATCAGATCCGCGATGGTGGCTGCCTCGTTGAAGCAGGGGATCACCACCGAGAGCAGCGGCCGGGGGGCGGGGGCAGTCATGGGTGGGAGGAGCGGAACACCACGGTTTTCTGGGCCAGGTACGAGAGGGCGGCGAGCACAGGCACCAGGGCCAGGGCGGCCCAGTTCCGCGGCCAGCCCCAACCAGCGAGAGCCTGGATCCCGCCCCAGTTGCACCACCAGAGCATCACCGCCAGCACGCCATAGGCCGCTGCCGAGCGCCGGCCCAGGCGACTCACCTGGAACACCTGGGTGCCGTAGAGCACGTAGCCCAGTCCCACATTCAGCAGCTGGCTGAGCAGGGTGGCCAGGCCCGTGGTGAGCTGGAGCCACAACAAACCCTGCAGCAGCAGGTTGGTGGCACCCACGTTGAGGGCGCCATACACAAGGAATCGGCGCTTGCGGCCGCTGCTGGCGATCGGGGGCACGGGCGCGGGCCGCAGGGCAACCGCGCTGACGCTAACTGCGGGCCTTCAACCACTCCAGCAGGGCGCTGTTCACCTGATCGGGCACCTCGTCGTGGGGGCAGTGGCCCGCATCGAGCACCAGCTCGGTGGTGGCGTCTGGAGCATGGCGCTGGAAGGCGGCGCGGCGGCCGGCGGCGTTGATCCAGGGATCTCGGATGCCCCAGAGCAGCAACAGCGGGCAGTGGAGTTGGGCGAACAACTCATCGAGGGGCTGGCCGCTGGGAATGTCGAACACGGTGCGAAACACCCCGAACGCACCCGGATCCAGCGAGGGCCGGCGGATCGCCTCTACCAGCTCCTCATCCACGTTGGTTTTGTCGACATACACCTGATTAAGGGTGCGGCGGATCGTGGCCGGGCGGCGCAGGTTCTCGAACAACAGCCGCTGCAACACCGGACTCTTGAGCAGGGCACTGCCGATCGTGCGGCGAGCGATGGCACCCCAGCCCTTGGGCTCGGCCTGTTCATCGGAAAACGGACCGGCCGCGTTCAGCAGCACCACCCCTGCAGCCAGATCGCCAAGCACCGTGCCGGCCGCCAGGGCTGAGTAGCCACCCAACGAATTGCCAGCGATCACCGTGGGCCGGCCGATGCGCTCGCGCACATAGGCGGCGAGCTGGTCGCGCCAGAGGGCACCGCCATAGGGGAGGCCGGCCGGCTTGGCGCTGCGGCCGAAGCCCAGCAAATCGAGGGCATGCACCTCATAGCGCTCAGCCAACACCGGGATGTTGTGGCGCCAGTGGTCGGTGGAGGCCCCGAAGCCATGCACCAGAAGGATCGCGGGCCCCTCGGGGTGTTCCGGAGCTTCCTGGAGGGCGTGGACGGGATGGCCCAGATGGCTCCAGGGCTGGATCGGCACCACAGCTGGCGGCGGGGTGATGGATGCTAGGCAGCACCCGCTGCTGCCCCGTGCCCACCGTCGGCCCCGACTGGAGCTCCCTGGCGCCGGGCATCGCCCTGTGGGCTCTGGCCCTCTACCTGCCCCTGAGCGGGCCCCTGGCCCGATTGGAAGCCAGCCTCAGCGAAGGCTCCCTCCCTCCGGCAGCCCAGCACGTGGCCTTGGTGGTGAGCAGCCTGCTGCTGGCCCTGGCCATGGGCGTGGTGAGCGTGCTGGTGGTGAGCTGGGCCCTGGGGCCGGGCTGGGCCGGAAGCCTGGGGTTGATGGCTGCCCTGGGCGGCGGGTTCTGGACCCTGGCCAGCCGGGCCAACAACAGCGGCGACAGCTGACCCCCGCAGAAGGGCTCGGGTGCTGCGCCAGCACGGTGTGCGTCTGCTGATCTCGCCGCGCCTGCGGTGGGTGGCTTCCGTTGCCATGGCTACGTTCCAGTCAGGGATGCGCTGGGTAGAGAAAAGCCACATGTCGGAGCACCAACCCCTCAATCTGCGCCTGCCCACCCCCGGTTGCTACGCCGACGCCGACCGCAGCGGCCTCCTTGCCGAAGACGTGTTCGACGGCATGACCGAGCACCTCTTTTACACGCTCGGAAAACTGGCTCCTGCCGCCAGTCGGCACGACCTCTACATGGCTCTGAGCTACGCCGTGCGCGACCGGCTGATGACCCGCTATCTCGCGGGCATCGAAGCTCTGGGAACCACCCCCACCCGGGTGGTGGCCTACCTCTCGGCCGAGTTTCTGATCGGGCCCCAGCTGGGCAACAACCTGCTGATGCTCGGCATCCAGGACGCCGCCGCTGAGGCCCTGCGCCGCTTTGGCATCCCGAATCTCAACGAGATTCTGGAGGTGGAGGAAGAGCCGGGGCTCGGCAACGGCGGCCTTGGGCGCCTGGCAGCCTGCTTCCTCGAATCCCTGGCATCGCTGGAGATCCCAGCCACCGGCTACGGCATCCGCTACGAGTTCGGGATCTTCGACCAGCTGATCCGCGACGGCTGGCAGGTGGAGATCACCGATAAGTGGCTCAAGGGGGGCTGGCCCTGGGAAATCCCCCACCCCGACCAGGCCTGCTTCGTGGGGTTCGGCGGCCGCACCGAGAGCTACCGCGACGAGCACGGCAACTACCGCGTGCGCTGGATCCCGGCCGAACACGCCATCGGCGTGCCCCACGACGTGCCGGTGCTGGGCTACCGGGTGAACACCTGCGACCGGCTGCGCCTCTGGCGGGCCGATGCCACCGAGAGCTTCGACTTCTACGCCTTCAACATCGGCGATTACTACGGCGCCGTGGAAGAGAAGGTGGGCAGTGAAACCCTCTCCAAGGTGCTCTATCCCAACGACGGCACCGACGAGGGTCGCCGTCTGCGGCTCAAGCAGCAGCACTTCTTCGTGAGCTGCTCGCTGCAGGACATGATCCGCAGCCTGGATGCGCGGCGCATCCCGATTCAGGAATTCCCCGATCACTGGGCCGTTCAGCTCAACGACACCCACCCGGCCATCGCGGTAGCCGAGCTGATGCGCCTGCTGCTCGACGACAAACATCTCACCTGGGAAGAGGCCTGGGACATCACCACCAAATCGGTGGCGTACACCAACCACACCTTGCTACCTGAGGCCCTGGAGAAGTGGGGACTGGAGCTGTTCGGCTCATTGCTGCCGCGGCACCTGGAGCTGATCTACGAAATCAACCGCCGCTTCCTGCAGCAGATCCGCTTCAAATACCCGGGCAACGAGCAGATCCTGCGCCGGGTATCAATCATCGATGAAGAGGGCCCCAAGGCCGTGCGCATGGCCAACCTGGCCACCGTGGCCAGTCACCACGTGAACGGCGTGGCGGCGCTACACAGCGAACTGGTGCGCACCCAACTATTCCCCGAATTCGCAGCCCTCTGGCCCCAGAAGTTCACCAACGTGACCAACGGGGTGACGCCCCGGCGCTGGGTGGCCCTGGCCAATCCCTTGCTCTCCGAGCTGCTCACCGATGCGGTGGGCGATGGCTGGGTGAAGGATCTGGAGCAACTGCGGGGGCTGGAACGCTTCGCCGAAGACACCGGGTTCCTGGAGCGCTGGGAAGGCACCCGACTGGCCGTGAAGCGCCAGCTCACCCACTACATCCACCGCCACAACGGCGTACTGGTGGATCCGGCATCCCTGTTCGATGTACAGGTAAAGCGCATCCACGAATACAAGCGCCAGCACCTCAATGCGCTGCAGGTGATCGCCCAGTACCTGCGGATCAAGAACGGCTTGGCCGA
>CAIOXF010000217.1 GCA_903862155.1 uncultured cyanobacterium
ATGATCGCCAGCCTGGAGGTGCCTTGCTTCCGGGTGGGTTACACGATCACCACCACCAAGCTCGACGCCTTCTACAAGCAGGTGAAGAGCAAGGGCGTCACCATGACCGCCCTGCTGGCCAAGGCTGTGGCTGTCACCCTGGCCCGCCATCCCCAGGTGAATGCCGCCACCAGCGCCGATGGCAGCGCCATGGCCTACCCCGCCGCGGTGAACGTGGCTGTGGCCGTGGCCATGGAAGACGGCGGCCTGATCACCCCTGTGTTGGCCAGCGCCGACAAGACCGACATCTATTCCCTGGCGCGCAACTGGGCCGATCTGGTGGCCCGCGCCCGCACCAAGCAGCTCCAGCCCGAGGAGTACAGCACCGGCACCTTCACCCTCTCCAACCTGGGGATGTTCGGCGTGGATCGCTTTGACGCGATCCTGCCCCCGGGCACCGGCGCGATCCTGGCGGTCGCTGCGTCCCGCCCCACCGTGGTGGCCGGCAAGGACGGCTCGATCCGGGTGGCCAACCAGATGCAGGTGAACCTCACCTGCGACCACCGCACCATCTATGGGGCCCACGCTGCTGCTTTCCTCAAGGACCTGGCCCAGCTGATCGAGACCAACCCCGAGAGCTTGGCGCTCTGAGCCCAGCCCTCCTGTGACCCAATCCCCGGGTGTTGCCCTGATCCACTGGCTGTTCGGCAAGCCCCTGCCCCGCAGTGAGGCGGCCAGTGAACGCCTCCCCAGCTTCCAGGCGCTGCCGATCCTGTCGTCTGACGCCCTGTCCTCGGTGGCCTACGCCACCGAGGCTGCCCTTGGCGTTCTGATCCTGGCCGGCAGCGGGGCCCTCGGCCTGTCGTTGCCGATCACCGCCGCGATCATCGTGCTGATCGCGATCGTGGTGTTCTCCTACCGCCAGACGATCGAGGCCTATCCCCAGGGCGGCGGCTCCTACGTGGTGGCCCGCGAAAACCTGGGCACCTTGCCCTCGCTGATCGCGGCCGCCGCCCTCCTGGTGGATTACACCCTCACCGCCGCGGTGAGCTTGATGGCGGGCACCCAGGCGCTCTCTTCGCTCTGGCCATCCCTGCTGCCCTACGAGGTGCCCATCGCCCTGGCGCTGCTGGTCGCGGTGGGTTGGGCCAACCTCCGCGGTCTGCGGGAAGCGGGCCAGGCGTTCACCCTGCCCACTTATGCCTTTGTGGTGATGGTGGCTCTGCTGGCTGTGTTCGGCCTGCAGAACCTGGTGTTCTCCCATGGCTTCACCCCTGATCCACCGCCGGTGATCCGCGCCGTGGAACCCCTCGGGGTGTTCCTGGTGCTGCGGGCGTTCAGCTCCGGCTGTTCCGCCATGACCGGCATCGAGGCCATCGCCAATGGCGTGGCCGTGTTCCGGGAGCCAGCCGCGCGCCGGGCCCGCAGCACGATGCTGGTGATGGGCCTGATGCTCTCCGCCATGTTTCTGGCGGTGAGCGGCCTGGCTTACCTCTACGGCGTGGCTCCCCAGGCCGATCGCACCGTGTTGGCCCAGGTGGGCATGCGGGTGTTTGGAGCAGGCAGTCCCCTGTTTTGGGCGCTGCAGATCACCACGCTGCTGATCCTCACCCTGGCCGCCAATACCGCCTTTGCGGGCTTTCCGCGCCTGGCGGCCATGCTCGCCCAAGACCGCTTCTTGCCCCGTCAGATGGGCTGGATCGGTGATCGCCTGGTGTTCCAGAACGGTATCGCCGTGCTGGTGGTGGCCACCGGCCTGATCGTTCTTGTGTGCCGCGGCGACACCACCGTGGCCGTGAATCTCTACGCCTTGGGCGTGTTCATGGCCTTCACCCTCTCCCAGGCAGGAATGGTGGTGCGCTGGTGGCGCCTGAAGGGCAAGGGCTGGCTCGGCCGGCTGCTGATGAACGCTGCTGGCGCCACTACCACGTTTGTGGTGCTGATCGTGATCGTGGTGAGCAAGTTCGCCGAGGGGGCGTGGACGGTGGTGATCGCCATCCCCCTGCTGGTGTGGCTGCTTGCCCGGATCCGAGGCCGTTACCGGCGGGTGTATGCCTCCATTGCC
>CAIOXF010000218.1 GCA_903862155.1 uncultured cyanobacterium
CGTGCTGGCGGCCCTCGGCCAGGCAGGCGATGCCCCTAGCCCCCCAGGTCAGGAGATCACCCTGCCGCTGCGCATGGAGGGCCGCCTGCGCAGCCCCGCCGAGTTCGAGCAGCTGGTGGTGGCCCGTACCCCCAATGGCGGTGTGACCCTGCTGCGCGACGTGGGCCGGGTAGAGCTGGGCAAGGAGACCTACGACACCATCGCCACCGACCTGCAGGGTCGCACCACCGCAGCCGTGGTGGTGAACCAGCGCGATGGCAGCAACGCACTCACGGTGAGTGAGGCGGTGAATCAGGCTCTGGCGGAGCTGGAGCCCCAGTTCCCGCCGGGAGTGGATCTGCAGCTGATCGTGAACGAGGCCGACTTCGTGCGCGGCAGCATCCAGGGGGCTCTGGACAGCCTGCGCGATGCGGTGGTGCTGGTGCTGCTGGTGCTGCTGCTGGGCCTGGGCAATAGCCGACTGGCGCTGATTGCGGCGATCGCGGTGCCCGTGGCCCTGGTGGGGGCGTTCTCCGTGCTGCTGATCACCGGCCAGTCGATCAACACCCTCACCCTGTTCGGGATGGTGCTGGCCAGTGGGCTGGTGGTGGATGACGCCATCGTGGTGAGCGAAGACATCGGCCGCCGGCTGGAGCAGGGCATTCCCCCGATCCCGGCCGCCCGCCAGGCCATGGCCGAACTGGGCGGCGCGGTGATTGCCACCTCGCTGGTGCTGATCGCGGTGTTCGTGCCGGTGGTGGGGCTGGAGGGAAGCCTGGGGCGCCTCTACGCCCCGATCGCCCTCACCATCGGCGCCACGATCGTGTTCTCCACGTTCAACGCAATCACGTTCACGCCGGTGGCGGCCAGCCGGCTGCTGCATGCCGAACAGCGGGAACCGGCCTGGCTGGAGCGGCTGATCAATCCCACCCGCCGCGGCCTGGAAGCCCTGGAGCCGCCCTACGGCCGTTGGCTGGAGCGGGCCATGGCCCATCGCCGCGCGGTGGTGGCCCTGTTGCTGGTGGGCCTGCTGATCACCGGTGCCACCTTCCAGGCCCTGCCCCGGGCCTTCATCCCCCAGGAAGACAACGGCCAGATCCGCGGGGCCGTAATCCTGCCCGACGGGCTCGGATTGCAGGAAACCCAGGCCGTGATGGAGAAGGTGCGCGGGGTGGTGAGGAGCGAGCCGCTGATCACCCGGGCCAACTTCTATGCCGGCCGCTCCTTCGGCGACAGCAGCCCCAACAAGGGGCTTTTCTTCATTCGCCTGGCACCGATCGAGGAGCGCCGCCGCCCTGATCAGAGCACCCGGGCGGTGGTGGAGCGCCTCAACGGCAAGCTGCGCAAATCCGTGCGCAACGCGGTGGTGCAGCTCAGCGAGGCGCCGAGCGTGCGGGGCTTCAGCTCGGAAGGGGGCCTGGAGCTCGAGCTGCTCGACACCAGCAACGGCCAGCTGAGCCTGCAGGCGTTCGAGCAGGAGGCGCGCGCCTACATCGCCGCCGCCAATGCCACCGGGGCGTTCGAGCGAGTGTCGACCCGCTTCTCAGCGGGCTCCCCCCAGATCGCCCTGATTCCCGATCGCCTGCAGATGGCGTCGCTGGGGGTGGATCTGGCGGCCGTGGTCGACACCCTCGGCGCCAGCTTCGGCAGCGACTACGTGAACGACAGCTTCGAGAGCGACCAGGTGCGCAAGGTGATCGTGCAGCTGGAGGGACGGGGCCGGCGCGATGCCGGCGACGTGCTGGCCCTGCAGGTGCGCAGCCGCAGCGGCGAGCTGATTCCCCTCGGCCAGCTGGTGCGGCTGGAGCAGGGCAGCGGCCCC
>CAIOXF010000219.1 GCA_903862155.1 uncultured cyanobacterium
CAGCCCGAACGCCAGCTGCTGATCGTGGGCCACCAGGCCGAGCGGGTGGAGCAGTCGCTGAGCCATCAGCCGGGCCTGGAATTCGTGCTGCAGCAACCCCAGAACGGCACGGGCCATGCAGTGCAGCAGCTGCTCGAACCCCTGGCGGGCTTTCAAGGCGACCTGTTGGTGCTCAACGGCGATGTGCCGCTGCTACGGCCCGAAACCCTGGAGCAACTGCTGCAGCGTCATCGCGCCAGCGGCGCGGCCGTGACCCTGCTCACCGCGCGCCTGGCCGATCCCACGGGCTACGGCCGGGTGTTTGTGGATGGCAGCGGTGCCGTCACCGGGATCATTGAGCATCGCGACTGCAGCGCCGCCCAGCGCGACAACGACCTGGTGAACGCAGGCATCTACTGCTTCAACTGGCCGCAGTTGGCAGCGGTGCTGCCCACCCTCACCACTGATAACGACCAAGGCGAGCTCTACCTCACCGACACGGTGGCCCTGCTGAGCCCTGCCGTGCATGTGGAGGTGGCCGATGCCGATGAGATCAACGGCATCAACGACCGCCTGCAGCTGGCCCAGTGCGAAGCGGTGCTGCAACAGCGGCTGAAGGAGCACTGGATGCGCGAGGGCGTGAGCTTCGTGGATCCCGCCAGCTGCACCCTCAGCGACGGCACCCGCTTCGGCCGCGATGTAGTGGTGGAGCCCCAGTGCCACTTCCGCGGGGCCACAGTGATCGGTGATGGCTGCCGGATTGGCCCGGGCTGCCTCATCGAGAGCGCCACCCTCGGCAGCGGCGTAGAGGTAGTGCATTCAGTGATCCGGGAAGCCACCGTGGCCGCGAACTGCGCCATCGGGCCCTTCGCCCACTTGCGGCCCCAGGCCGAACTCGGTGAAGGCGCCCGCGTGGGGAACTTCGTGGAGATCAAGAAGAGCCGCATCGGCAGCGGCAGCAAGGTGAACCACCTCAGCTACATCGGCGATGCCGAACTGGGTTCCAATGTGAACGTGGGTGCCGGCACCATCACCGCCAACTACGACGGCGTGAACAAGCACCGCACCGTGATCGGTTCGGGGAGCAAAACCGGCGCCAACTCCGTGCTCGTAGCCCCGATCACCCTCGGCGCCAATGTGACCGTGGGGGCGGGCTCGTGCCTCACCAAGGACGTGCCCGCCGGCGCCCTGGCCCTCGGCCGCGCCCGCCAGCTGGTGAAGGAGAACTGGCAGATGCCGGGCTAAGCCCGCTGGGCAAGCCGTTCGTCCAACAGAGGAATCAGGCGCTCCAGCGCCACCCCACGGCTGGCCTTGAGCAGCAGCGCATCACCAGCTTGCAGCCAGGGAGCCAGGACCTCCACGGCCTCAGCGGGAGCACGCACCCGGTCCAGTCGGGGCAAAGCCCGGGCCGCCTCGAGCATGGCGGCACCTTCCGCGCCCCCATCCACCACCACCAATCCATCGAGCTGCAGCTCAGCGGCGCGCTTCGCCACCCACTGATGCAGGCCGATGCTCTGCTCACCCAGTTCAAGCATGGTGCCGAGCACCGCAAAGCGCCGGCCGCCAGGCGCGAGAGGTTCACGGGCCAGCAGCTCCAGAGCTGCCAGCACCGCCTCCGGTGAGGCGTTGTAGGTCTCGTCAAGGAGGGTGATGCCAGCCAGTTGCTGGCGACGGCAGCGCCCACCCGGCAACTCCACCGCCAGATCGGCCAGGGCAGAAAACGCCACCCCAAGCTCCCGCGCCACAGCGAGAGCCAGCAACAGGTTGCGGGCGTTGTGACGGCCCGGCAGGGGCATGGGAATCCTCTGGCCATCGGCGAGTTCCAGAACACCTGGGTCACCATCAGCCGACGCGCGCACCATTCCCACCAAATCAGGTACCGATGTGCCGCTGGCCAGCTCGTCGCCTTCGAGGGCGACACGGCAAACGCGGCCCTGCCAGCCGGCGGCAAGGGCCGCTTCCAGCAGTGGATCTCCAGCCGGGATCACCACCAAGCCATCGGGCTTCAGGCTGGTGGTGATCTCGCACTTGGCCGTAGCGATGGCCTCGCGGCTACCGAGGCGGCCGATGTGGGCGGTGCCGATGTTGGTGATCGCCGCCACATCAGGGGCCGCGCAGCGGCTCAAGCGCTCGATCTCACCCAGCCCGCGCATGCCCATCTCCACCACCACCGCCGCATGCTCAGCACCGGCTTTGAGCAGGGTGAGGGGCACGCCGATGTCGTTGTTTTCGTTGCCGCTGCTGGCCAGAACCGGGCCCAGGGGAGCCAACACAGCCCGGATCAGTTCACGCGTGGTGGTTTTGCCGGCCGAGCCCGTCACCGCCACCACGGGGGCCGCCAGGGCCTGCCGCCAGGCGTGGCCCAACTGCTGATAAGCGAGCTGGCTGTCAGCCACCCACCAAAGATGGCAGCCCTGGGCCTGGGCCTGGCCTAGCAGCACCGCGCGCTGGCCAGGATCCAACCGCTCCGGCATCGCCACGACGGCCCCACAGCAGGCCGTGATCGCCCGCTCCAGAAACTGGTGAGCGTCAAAGGATTCGCCCACCAACGGCACGAACAGGGCGCCGGGGCTGAGGCGGCGGCTATCGGTACTGATGGCGGAGAGCTGCTGCTGGAGCTGCTGGGGGGAGAGCGCTCCCGTGGCTGGCACACCCCAGATGTCTTGCAGGGCAGCCAGTGTGAGGGGCATCAGCTCGGAGCCGAGACGTCGAGCAGGATCATGCCCGAGCCCACCAGCGCCTGCCGGCCCAGGGGCCTGCCCATGCCATCCACCAGCAGCAGCTGCTCGTAGCCCAGCTCGCGGCTGCGCTCAAGCCAGCGATCGGCGTCGCTGCGCCGCTCAGGCTCGGGCAGCCGGGCAAATCCAGGGCTGAGTTCGAGTTCCAGCACCCCGGTAGCGGGCTGGGGACGGACACTGGCGATCAGATGGCGCGGGTCGTCGTTCTGGAGCAACTGCATCAATGGATCCAGCTGCAACCGGGCAGGTTCGGGCTCAGCGGGTGGTTCGGGCTCTGGTTCAGGTTCAGCAGGTGGGGCCACCGGCTGTTCTGCCAAGGGCAATGGCAATGCCGGCGCCAACGGCTGGGGCTCGTCCGTGAGCCTGGCCTGGGGCAGGGGTGTGGTGAGCAGGATCTCGGGCTGCTCAGGGGCCGGCGCTGACTGCCGGTTCACCATCCGGGTGATGCCGATCGGTACGGCCACCAAAGCCGCCAGAGCCAGGCCCAGAACCGCCGGCCAAAACGAGGGCGCCAGGTCTTGGGGCCAGAAGCCAGGCACCGACAGATCCCCCTGGCGATTGCGGCGCCACAGCTCCTGCGCCCGCAGCCGCAGGGTGGCCAGCACGGCTTGCAGATCCTGGCCGAGGGCCTCGAACGGATCCCGATACGGGACCGGAAGGTTCTGGGCTGGGGGCAGAGTGCCTTCCGACTGCTGCCCGGTTTCGACTGGGGCCTCAGGGGCCATTGACAGTGCTCAACCCTGGCCGCGCAGCCCCAGCAAGGAGGCGAGGCCGCGGCGGCTGGGGTCGGCATCCTGGCCTTTGGAGAAGCGCTCCACATCGGCGGCCACCGGGGTGGGCTCCTTCACACCCGCCACATCGCGATACATGGCGTCGTACTCCAGGGCCGAACGGGCCCAGCTGAAATCCACCGCCATGGCGCGGCGCTGGAGATCCGCCCAGCTGGCCGGATTGCGGTAGGCCTCCCAGGAGCGCACAATCGCCGTGTAGAAGTCGATCGGCTCATAGCGGTCGAAGCCGTAGCCGGTGCCGCTGGCATTGGCCGGGTCGTTGGGGGGCACAGTGTCCACCAGGCCGCCCACCATGCGCACCACGGGGATCGAGCCGTAACGCATGGCCAGCATCTGGCTGATGCCGCAGGGCTCAAAGCGACTGGGCATCAGGAAGGCGTCGCTGCCCCCATAAATCAGCCGCGAGAGGGCGTCGTCGTAGGTGAGGAACACCGCGAAGCGCCCGGGGTGGCGGGCAGCCATCTGCCAAAGACCACTCTCATAGGTGCGATCGCCGGTGCCGAGCACAAGAATCTGGCTGTCGGTGTAGGCCAGCACGCGGTCGGCCACCTGGAGCAGCAGATCCACGCCCTTCTGATCCACCAGCCGGCTCACCATGCCCATCAAATAGGAGCGGGGACTCACGGCCAGGCCGAAGCGCTCCTGCAGGGACTGTTTGTTGGCAGCCCGCGGAGCCAGATCGTTGGCGCTGAAAGTGGCCGCCAGGGCTGAATCGGTGGCTGGATTCCAGTCTTCGGTGTCGATGCCGTTGACGATGCCGCGCAGCTTGCCACTGATGTAGTTGAGCAGGCCATCCAGCTGCTCGCCGTATTGAGGCGTGCGGATCTCTTCGGCATAGGTGGGCGACACGGCATTGACCCGATCCGCGTAGAGCAGGGCCGCCGCCATGGTGTGGTCGCCCTGCATGTACCAGGGGCACCAGGTCATCCGCTCGAGTTTCCAGCGCCAGGGGCCCTGGTACTTGAGGTTGTGGATGGTGAACACCGTGCTGATGTCGGGGTCTTGGTGCATCCACACCGGGATCATTCCCGTGTGCCAGTCGTGGCAATGGAGCACCTGGGGCTTCCAATGGTTCCAGGCGAATTCCGCCACAGCGCTGGCAAAGAAGGTGAAGCGCCAGTCTTCGTCGTCGCCGCCGTAGATGCGCTCCGCATCAAACACCGGATGGCCCACGAGGTAGAGGGGCAGGCCCGTGGTGGGGTGGGCCACCTCGAACACCGCAAAATCGTTGCCCATGGTGTGGCCGCGCCACACCGGCTCTCCTGGAATCGACAGGCGACTCCACAGCCGGCCATAGCCCGGCATGATCACGCGCACATCGTGGCCGAGGGCCGCTAGGGCGGGGGGCAGGGAGCCCACCACATCACCCATACCGCCCACTTTCACCAGGGGTGCGCATTCCGCTGCCGCAAAAAGGATGCGCATCCCAACAACCAATCTGGGCGCAACTTTACGGGCCCTCTCCAGTTCAGGGCAGCACCGTCACCGGTGTGCCCACCTGCACGAGCTCGAACACCTCCTGCACGTGCTCCTCATAGAGGCGCACGCAGCCATGGCTCACGGCCCTGCCCACGGTCCAGCGGTGGGGGGTGCCATGGAAGCCGGCCATGGTGCAGCCGTGCACATTGAGGTAGCGCTCCCCGTCCCAACCCTTCTTGGGACTGCAGTCGCGGTGGAAGCCAATCCAACGGCTGCCGAGGGGGTTGGCCTGGCCAGGCCCCACGGTCTTGCCGGTGCCCGGATGCTCCCAGACGGGATAGGCCTGCTTTTCCATCACCTGGAAGTGACCGGCGGGGGTTTCCCAGCCCTCCGTGCCCACGGCAGCAGGAAAGCGGCGCAGCAGCACACCGTTGTTGAGCACCATCAGCTGACGATGGCGCCGGTCAAGCACCAGCTGGAGCCCCTCCTGCTGCAGCAGGGGCTGGGGCACACGGCTCAGGGCCACGGCATCGCTGATCTGGGGAGCCGGCGGCGGGATCGGATCAGCCTTGCGGGCCCACGCTGGGCCCTGGGCCATCCCCCAAGCCCCGACAGTCACCAGTACGAAACGGAAGAGAAAGCGGCACACCACGACCCAGGGGCCCTTGCATCTCGCTGTTTCAGAGGTAGCGACGCCGGGACAAGCTGGCCACAACCTGTAGGCCGTCATGGCAGCCAGGGGCAGTCGCTGTAGTTGGGCGGCCGCTTTTCGAGGAACGCGTTGCGCCCTTCCTGGCCTTCCTCGGTTCGATAGAAGAGATGGGTGGCCTGGCCTGCCAGCTCCTGGAGCCCTGCCATGCCATCGGTTTCGGCATTGAAGGCCGCCTTAAGGCAGCGGATCGCGGTTGGGCTGTGCTGCAGAACCTCCCGGGCCCAGCGCACCCCTTCGGCTTCGAGTTGCTGCAGGGGCACCACCGTATTCACCAGCCCCATGGTCAGGGCCTCCTCAGCGCCGTACTGGCGGCACAGAAACCAGACCTCGCGAGCCTTGCGCTGACCCACCAACCGGGCCAGGTAGCTGGCACCGAACCCACCGTCGAAGCTGCCAACGCGCGGGCCGGTCTGGCCGAAGCGGGCATTCTCGGCAGCGATGCTGAGATCGCAGAGCAGATGGAGCACCTGGCCGCCGCCGATGGCATACCCGGCCACCAGGGCAATCACCACCTTCGGCAGGCTGCGGATCAGGCGTTGTAAATCGAGCACGTTGAGACGGGGCATCCCCTCCTCATCCACGTAGCCCCCAGCGCCGCGCACGCTCTGATCACCGCCGGCGCAAAAGGCCCAACCCCCATCGGCCGCCGGACCGGCACCGGTGAACAGCACCACCCCCACCCTGGCGTCATCGCGCATACGGGTGAAGGCATCGCAGAGCTCCACCACCGTGCGCGGGCGGAAGGCATTGCGCTTGTGGGGCCGGTTGATCGTGATCCGGGCGATGCCCTCCTCGCTGCGCTCGAGGGTGATGTCGGTGTACTGCCCGAGGCTCTCCCACTGCACCGGCGGCTGGGCAGGGGCGAAGGCGAAACTCACGGCCGCTCGGGCATGGCGGCACCCATTGTGCGCAGCGCCTGCCGCTGGGCCGCATCGCTACGCCGATCGGTGACCAGCCGCAGCAGGGCCATGGGCTGCTCGAGAGCCCAGGCCAGATCCGCGGCGAGGGCTTGCGCATCGGCGGGCTGGCGACCCGGCACGCCATGGGCAGCGGCCAAGGCCAGGGGATCGACGGCCTGGGGCATGGCGAACAGCCGCTCGAAATCCAGCAGCCGCTCTGGATCGGGGCGGATCGGCAGTTGCTCAAAAATGCCGCCGCCGCCGTTGTCGATCAGCACCACGGTGAGCCGGCCGCCGAGCTGCTGGAGCCACAGCCAGCCATTGGCGTCGTGCAGCAGGGCCAAATCACCGGTGATCAGCACCGCAGCACCCTCGGCCTGGGCCACCCCGCAAGCCAACGACAGGGTGCCATCGATCCCTGAGGCGCCGCGAAAACTGAACACCGGGCGGGCCGGGGCATCCGAAGGCATGAAGCTCTCCCAGTCGCGCACCGGCGAGCTATTAGCGAGAACCAGGGGCAACGCCGGCGGCAGCAGGCGGCTCAGGGTGCGGACCAGAGCCGGCTCATTGAAACCGCCAGCGGAAGGAGTCTCGGGGCTGGCCAACTGGCGGTCGAGCCAGGCCTGCAACGCCTGATCCCGGCCAAGCCAGCGCCTGTTGAAGTCGAGGGTCTCCTCAGTGGGACAGCCCCCACCCCAGGCCAGGCTCACCTGCTCCCACCAGCTGGCCAACCCCGTCCCGCAATAGACCGTTGCACAACCAACCGCATCCAGGGAGCGGGGTTCCCCCTCGCTGATCAGCACTTGGCTGCCAGCGCACCGCTGCAGGAAGGTCTGCAGGCGGCGGCTGGCGGGCACCGGACCCAGCCGCAGGATCTGGCTGGCCCGCAGTTCGGGTTGCTCCTCCGCAAGCAACAGGTCGTAGCCAGCCACCAGCGCCAGGCCGGGCGTGCCGCGTAGGGCGCTGAGGGCATCGGCCAGCAGGGGCCAACCGGTGCGGCGCTGGAGTTGGCGCAGGGCATCCACAAAGCCTGGCCAGTGCTGGGGCAAACCACGCCACGGACCCGCCACGATCAGGCCCGGGCGATCGGGGTCGAGCAGCTGCAGGGCCTCCGGAACCACCGGAATGGGGGCGATGGGAGAACGAGGGCCCGGCGCCGCCGACTGATCCGCCAGCTCCAGCAGCGCCGCGAGGGCCTGACCATTGCCGTGCAGCGGCTCCTCCAGCGGCAGGTTGAGATGCACAGGCCCTGGCGCCTGGCCTTCCCCGCCAAGGCAAGCGCCGATGGCCTGGTGAGCCAACGCCTCCAGAGCCTTCGGGGCCATGGCGTGCAGACCAGCGGGATCGGCAGCCCCTTGCCAACGCACGGAATCGACGAGGAAGGTCTCCTGATTCACGGTCTGGTTGGCACCGCAGCCCTTCAGGCGGGCCGGCCGATCGGCGCTGAGCACCAGCAGGGGAATGGCGCCGTAATCGGCCTCCACCACCGCGGGGAGCAGGTTGGCCACGGCCGTACCGGAGGTGGTGATCACAGCCACCGGCTGCCCCGTGGCCCGGCCATGCCCCAGGGCGAAGAAGGCCGCGGATCGCTCATCGATCGCGGTGATCAGCTCCAGACCACAGCGCTCCAGCAGCCCGGCCGCCACCGCCAGCGGGCCGGAGCGACTCCCCGGGCACAGCACCACTAACCGCACCCCCGCCCGCAGGCAGCACTGGAGCAGGGTGAGGGCGGCCTCCAGGTTGGCGCGGGCCTGATCCACCTGGGCGGCTGCAGGATGGGCGTCCATCTTCTCTGTGCGCCTGCCTTGAGCCCCGAGCCCCCATCCGCATCCCGGGACCCCGAAGGGATCGGGCCGTTTCTGCGCCGCCAGGTGCTGCCGGTGCTGGCCTGGGTGCTGGTGGCGCTGGTGTTGCGCGCGCTGGTGGTGGAACCGCGCTGGATTCCCTCCGGCTCGATGCTCCCCACCCTGCAACTGCAAGACCGGGTGCTGGTGGAGAAGCTGCGGCCGCGGCTGCAATCCAGCCTGCCGGTGGGCTCGGTGGTGGTGTTCAGGCCACCGGCGGCCCTGGTGGCCGCGGGCTACGACCCCGCCGCCGCCCTGATCAAGCGGGTGGTGGCCCAGCCGGGCGACACGATTGAGGTGCGCGATGGAACCCTCTGGCGCAATGGCCAGCAGGCCCAGCCCGATTGGGCCGCCGAAGCCATGGATTACAGCTTCGGGCCGATCACGGTGCCGAAGGGGGATCTGCTGGTGCTGGGCGACAACCGCAACGCCAGCCTCGACTCCCACCTCTGGGGCCCCCTGCCCCAGGCCAACGTGCTGGGCACCGCCATCTGGCGTTACTGGCCCCTGGATCACTTCGGACCGATCGATGGGATCGTGGGGAGAACCGTCGCTGGTGCATCAGAAGAGCTGGGTTAAGGTGCAGTTCGTGACGGAGCGGGCACCGGAGATGTTCAACCCGGAGTTCCTGACGAGCGACAACGAAGCAATCAGCGCCAATGCCCTGATTCAGTACCTCCAGGAGCAGTCTCCCGATGTACTGCAACGGATCGCCCGTTCCGCGAGCCCTGACATTCAGGACATCATTCGCCACAACGTGCAGGGACTGCTGGGGATGATTCCCTCCGAGCAGTTCGACGTGAAGATCCAGACCAGCCGCGAAAATCTGGCGGGTCTTTTGGCCTCCGCGATGATGACGGGCTACTTCCTGCGCCAGATGGAGCAGCGCATGGAACTGGACAGCACCCTGATCGGCAGCGGCGGCCTGGGCGATTTCGACGCCGATCCCGGGGAACTGCGGCTCTGAGCGCCGGGGGGCGTTCAGCCCGCCTCCGCAGGCTCGCTCGGCACTACCCCGAGCTTCACCAGGGCGGTGTCGATGCCGGCCAGATACTGCCAACTGCCGCCATCGGGGGCCCAGTTGCGGCTGCGGATCCCATCACAGAGTGCGGCCAGATCCTCGGCCCTGCACGGAACTGGTGCGTCGTAGTGGGCTGGCACCAGCCAGCGCAACTCGGCCTCCTGAGCGAGGGCCTGCAGCCAAGCCAGTAGCGCCTTCCGCCGGCGGGGAAGCACCAACCGCTCCAGCACCGGGGCCACCTGCACCACGGGCTGGCCATCCGGTACCAGCGACCTGAACTCTGCCTCCCAACCCTCCGACCAGCGGAAGGGATAGAGGCCGAAGTAGGCATCAGCCCGACGCAGCCCCGGGGCCATGGCCTGGGCGAACACCTCTCCCAAGCCCGGCACCTGCAGGCGCTCAGGCCGCAGGTACGAGGCAAACAGCACCAAGCGGCGCCATCCCCGCAGCCGGGCCGCAGCCGAATCCTGCAGCGGCTGATCGCCCCGCTCCCGGGCGTGGAAGAGCAGGGGCCGGGGATCGCCATCGAAGATCTCCGGCGGCTCATTGCCGATGGCCACTAGGCCGTCGCAGACCAACAGGCTGCCGCTGGCCCGATGCAGACAGGCCGCCTCCATAAAGCTACCCAGGCCCAGATCCAGGGGCCCGAGGGGGTGCCAATGCAACTCCTCCGGGTGAGGGAGGCCTTGCTCGAACAGCACCCGGGTGCGGCCCACCGGGAAGCCCAGCCAGGCCAGGGGCAAGGGCAGGGGAAAGCTCCACTGCTGCGGGCTCACCCATACTTCGGCCTTGGGAAAGGCCCGGGCCATGGCCGGCACCGGCAGCTTGTGCTCTAGCCCGGAGCTGGTGGGCAGCACGATCGAGCGCACCGGCCCATGGCGCAGCTCCAGGTCGCGCAGGGCCGCCAGCACTTCGGCGGTGGGCGCCACCGGGGCGTAGAGCATCAGCACGTGGCGTAGCCGAACCACGGTCATGCGGATCGGCACCGCCACATAAAACACACCCTGGAGCTGCTCAAAGCTCCAGAGCTGGCCGGGGATCAACTCCCGGATCAGGGTGCGCCGCCGTCCATAGGGGTACAGCGGGAGCAGGGGCCACCACGGCCAGCGCTGATCACGGGGTTCAGCGGATAGCCCAGAAGACACGGGGCCGGCAGGAGGGGATGCAAGCGACACAGCTTTAGCTGAGCAGCACCAGGCTCAGGCTCATGACCGCCATGCCCCCCATCACCCCGGCAATCATCAACTGATGGGCACCGTGACGACGGGCTGCCGGCAGCAGTTCGTCGAAGCAGATGTACACCATGATTCCCGCCACGCTGGCGAACACCACGCCGAACACCACGTCGTTAAAGAACTGACGCAGCAGGCCGTATCCCACCAGAGCGCCCAGGGGCTCCGCCAAACCTGAAGCGAAGGAGAGCACGAACGCCTGACGACGGTTGCCGGTGGCGTAGTAGATGGGCGCCGAAATCGCCAGCCCCTCGGGGATGTTGTGGATCGCGATGGCCAGGGCGATCCCCACTCCGAGGCGGGGATTGGCAATGGCGCCCACAAAGGTGGCCAGCCCCTCGGGGAAGTTGTGGATGCCGATGGCCAGGGCCGTGAACAGCCCGGTGCGCATCAGCTCGGGCTTACCCATGGAGCGACCCTGCTGGTCAGGCAGCAGGGGCTCAAGGTTGTGCTGGGGAAGCAGTAGGTCGATCAACGCCACCACGCCGATGCCGCCGAAGAACGCCAGCAAGGCCATGGCATAGCCCATCTGGGAGCCCAGGGCGGCGGCCATCGAGGCCCGAGCCTTCGGGAAGATCTCCACGAAGCTCACGAAGATCATCACACCGGCCGAAAAGCTCAGCGACAGGCTCAGAAGGCGCGGGTTGAATCCCTTGCTCACCAGGCCAAGCACGCTGCCCACGCCGGTGGAGAGGCCTGCACCGAGGGTGAGCAGAAAGGCGAACAGAAAGCCTTGATCCAGCTGCACAGGGGTGCGGGCGGGTGATTGCTGCGACCTGCTGATATTCGCAGGCGGGGCAGGGCGCCCTGCCCCGCCAGCAAAAAGCCCCCGCCGCAGCGGGGGCTCAACGCGTCTAGCGAACTGGGCTGGTTCGCCTCAGCCAGGCTGTTGGGCCTTAGCCAGGCTGTTGGGCCTTAGCCAGGCTGTTGGGCCTTAGCCAATGGCGGGAGCAGTCAGGGCCAAGGGGGTGACGCTGGTGGCAGCCAGATCGAGCGGGAAGTTGTGGGCATTGCGCTCGTGCATCACTTCCATACCCAGGTTGGCGCGGTTCAGCACGTCGGCCCAGGTGGGCAGCACACGGCCCTGGGCATCCAGGATCGACTGGTTGAAGTTGAAGCCGTTGAGGTTGAACGCCATGGTGCTGATGCCCATGGAGGTGAACCAGATACCCACAACCGGCCAGGCACCGAGGAAGAAGTGCAGGCTGCGGCTGTTGTTGAAGGAGGCGTACTGGAAGATCAGGCGACCGAAATAACCGTGGGCAGCCACGATGTTGTAAGTCTCTTCTTCCTGGCCAAACTTGTAGCCATAGTTCTGGCTCTCAGCTTCGGTGGTCTCACGCACCAGGCTGGAGGTCACCAGCGAACCGTGCATGGCGGA
>CAIOXF010000220.1 GCA_903862155.1 uncultured cyanobacterium
AAACAGGGCCACCAGCTCACTGGTGGGCAACTGATCCAACTGGGTGCTGGCCGGATGGGCCTGTTCGGTGAGCAGGTGGCCGCGGTCGCCGCTGGCCTGGCTCACAGCAGGCCCTCCAGCTGGCGGCGGAAAGCTTCCAGTTCCGGATCGCCGGAGCTGATCGGATCCGGCTCCCGCTCAGCCACGGCAGGCTCGGCGCCGGCGGGCTCCGCCTCCTCCTGCCAGTTGGTCACATCCATGTTGTGCTCGGGAGGGGCGAGCAGCAGCCGGTCTTCGGCGGATTGCGGCAGGAAGCCGCTGGGCACGAAGCGGGCCTCGTAGCCAGCCTCCCGGCAGAAGGCCTCCATCTCCCCGCGGTCGAGGGCTTCCACCGTGGGAGTGGGGAAATCCTGGGCCTCAAGCAGGCCGGCATAGCGCTCGGCGTCGTCGCGCATCTCGAACAGCAGCACCACCGTGCGGCCCTGCAGCTCGAGCGAGTGGATCCCTTCCTGGTCGCTGCCCGCGTCGAAGAGAAGCACGTGCACCGTCATGGGATCAGGCGATGGGGCGAGAGCCCCTCAGTGTGTCATCGCTCAAGGGCCAGTTCGCGCAGGCGCCGATAGAGAGCCAGTTCATCGTCGCCGGGCTGGTCGGGCACCACCACCCGAATCTCCACAAACTGATCACCACTGCGCTCGCCCCACTGCAACCCTCGGGCCCGGAGCCGCAGCAACCGGCCGCTGGAGGAACCCGGTGGCACCTGCAGCGTCACGGGCCCCTCCAGGGTGGGCACCGCCACCTTGCAGCCCAGGACGGCATCGGCGGGATCGAGCTCCAGCTCGTAGTTCACGCGCAGCCCATCGATCCGTAGCCCCTCCGGCGTACGCACCTGCAACTGCAGGAAGTGGTCGCCGCCGCCCGGTGCCACCCCCGCCAGCCGCAGGCGCCAGCCGTCGCCAGCGAGCGGAGGGGTCCACACCTCCACACAGGTGCCATCACGCAACACCAGCTCCACCCGCTCCCCGGCCAGGGCCTGCTCGGGGGTGAGCTCCACCACCGTTTCCTCGTCGTTGGTGGCCGTGACCGGCGGGGGTGGCGGCGGGGCATGGGTTACGCCCCGGAACGGTTCCGGCTCCGGTGGGGGCTCGAGCTCAGGCTCCTCACTGCGGCGCCCAGGCGTTTTGCCGTAGAGGGCATCCAGGTAATCGAAGAAGTCGGGGAAGCCACTAACGAAGGGATCGCCCGGCTGCACCCCCTCGAAGCCCTCACCCGCTTCCCAGGCCGCGCGGCGCTTGGGGTCGGAAAGCACCGCATAGGCCTCGTTCACAAGCTTGAAGCGCTCCTCGGCCACCGGATCGCTGCCGTTGAGATCCGGATGCCAGCGGCGGGCCTGGGCGCGGAAAGCGCGCTTGAGGGTCTGGGAATCGGCCCCGGGCTCCAGACCCAGAACCGCCCAGTAATCGGGGGTGGTTGTGGCGGTCACCGGCCTCAGACGTCGCCCCAGGGATCGCTGTCATCACAGCTGGATGGAGGGGCGCTGCGCCGGGCCGGAGCCTGGCGGGCGGGGGCGGGAGTGCGCTCGCGGGGCTCGTCGCCATAGGAGCGCTCCTCAGCGAAGCCGCTCTCCGGGAAGCTGCGATCGCCATAGCCCCGATCGGTGTAGCCCCGATCGCTGTACTCACGATCTAAATAGTCCCGCTCGACCTCAAAACGGTTCTCGTCGAAGCGGCTGTCTTCAAACCGACGGTCTGCGAATCGACTGTCGTCGTCAAATCGGGGTCGATCGAAGCGCGGCTGCTCAAAGCGCGGCTCATCGAAGGAACGCCGATCGCGATCCGGCAGGCCGCCCGTGATCCAGGGGTCGCGCCGGGGTGGCGGGCTCGCCCAGGGGTCGCTGCCGGGACGGTTCCAGTCGTCCCAGTCGTCGTCGGCAAAGAGCTCATCTTTGAGCGAGCCCAGGGTGTTCTTCAGACCCTGAAGGGGATTCCCATCGCCCTTGCGCTCACTGAGGATCCGCCGGTTGAGGCCAAACAGAGCTTCCTGGAGCTGGCTCACGGCCAGATCGAGCTCGCCGGGGTCGCTGTCGCCCCGCTCCTCCAAGGCCAGCAGATCCTGCACATCGCGCAAGGCCATCTCCACCGAGCGCTGCTGACGCTCGGCGCCGTAGGGGCCCAGCTCCAGGGCCGCATCCCGCAGGCGGCGCTCGGCCTGGGCCACCAGGGTTTGGGCCCGGTTGCGGCGATCGATCGCGGCCCGCTTGCGCCGATCTTCGGCGGCTTTCTTCTCGGCCTCCTCGATCAGCCTGGCGATCTCCTCCTCACTGAGGTTGGAGCCGCCCTGGATACTCACGCTCTGCTGGCGGCCGGTGGTGCGGTCGGTGGCCGATACCTGGAGCAAGCCGTTGGCGTCGATATCGAACGACACCTGCACCTGGGGCACACCACGGGGTGCCGGCGGGATGCCGGAGAGGCGGAAACGCCCCAGGCTCTTGTTGTCGGAGGCCATCTGGCGCTCCCCCTGGAGCACGTGGATCTCCACCGAGCTCTGGTTGGCCTCAGACGTGCTGAACACATCGCTCTTGCGCACCGGAATCGGCGTGTTGCGCGGGATCAGCACCTTCATCACCCCGCCTATGGTCTCGAGGCCAAGCGACAGCGGTGTCACGTCGTTGAGCATCAGGTCGCGCAGCTCGCCGGTGAGGATTCCGGCCTGCACCGCTGCCCCGATCGCCACCACCTCATCGGGGTTCACCGACTGGCAGGGCTCCAGGGGAATGAGGGTGCGCACCATCTGCTGCACCATCGGCATGCGGGTGGAGCCGCCCACCAGCACCACATCGTCGATGTCGTCGGCGGCGAAGCCGGAATCCCGCAGGGCGCGTTGCACCGGCCGCAGCAGCCGATCGAGCAGGTCGGGGCAGAGGCTCTCGAAGGTGCTGCGCTCGAGGGTGGTTTCGATGTGCAGCGGGCCGTCATCGCCGGTGGCGATGAACGGCAGGGAGATGGGGGTGCTCTGCACACCGCTCAGCTCGATCTTGGCCTTCTCCGCCGCTTCGGTGAGGCGCTGCAGGGCCTGGCGGTCGCGGCGCAGATCCACACCATGCTCCTGCTGGAACCCATCGGCGATCCAGTCCACGATGCGCAGGTCCCAGTCGTTGCCACCCAGCTGGGTATCACCGCTGGTGGCCTTCACATCGAACACGCCTTGGGCAATTCGCAGCACCGATACGTCGAAGGTGCCGCCGCCCAAGTCGAACACCAGCACCCGCTTCACGGTGCTGCGGTCGAAGCCGTAGGCCAGTGCAGCGGCAGTGGGTTCGTTGAGGATGCGCTCCACGCTGATCCCCGCCAGCCGTCCCGAATCGCGGGTGGCCTGGCGCTGGGCGTCATTGAAGTAGGCCGGCACGGTGATGACCGCGGCCTCCACCGGCTCCCCCAGATAGGTGGCCGCGTCGTCGCAGAGCTTGCGCAGGATGCTCGCCACCAGCTCTTCTGGGGCGTACTCGCGCTCTGTGGCCGGGCACACCACGCGCACGTTGCCCAGGTCGTTGGCGCGCACGGTGTAGGGGACCGACAGGCTGCTCTCGTCGAGCTCCTCCCACTGGCGCCCCACGAAGCGCTTGAGGTTGGCGAAGGTATTGCGGGGATTGAGCACCAGCTGGCGCCGGGCCAGCTGACCAACCACCAGCTCCTGCTCCTTGCTGAAACCCACCACCGAGGGGGTGGTGCGGCCGCCCTCGGCACTGGCGATGACCTGGGGCCGCCCACCCTCGAGAACCGCCACCACGGAGTTGGTGGTGCCTAGGTCGATGCCGACTATCCGACCCATGAACTCCGCCGCCCCATAAAACGGTCTGGCGCCTCAAATTACCGGTGGTCACGACGTTAATCCCGGCTTAAACGGGCTGCTGGAGCACGCTCTTTAGATTCGTAAACGGCTGGACGCCGTCTCGGCGCAGACCTGCCTCTCCTATGACTGCATGACGCCGGACAGATCATCTGCCGAGAACGCCGATGCGTTCACCCTCCGACGTCGACCACCCAGCGAAAAGCTGGTCGACATCGGCTTCCGTCAGCTCAGCCTCTGCCTTGCCTCGGTGGTGGCGTTGCTCCTGCTTGGCATCTTCTACACCGTGTTCCACGGAGCAGGTGATGCCTTCAAGGAGTTCGGCCTGAGCTTCATCACCACCTCCAGCTGGGACCCTGTGAATGGGAAGTACGGGGCCTTTGTGGCCATCTACGGCACCCTTGTGTCGTCGCTGCTGGCCCTGGTGATTGCTGTTCCCCTGGGGGTAGGCACCGCCATCTTCATCACCGAAGACCTGATGCCGAAGGCCATCCGGGAGGCGATTGGCCTGATGGTGGAGCTGCTGGCAGCCATCCCGTCGGTAGTGCTTGGTCTCTGGGCCATCTTTGTGATGGAGCCCGCCATCCGGCCGTTTCTGGAATTTCTTCACCAGGTTCTGGGCTGGAGCCCCTTCTTCAGCACCGTCCCCCAGGGACCCGGAATGGCCCCTGCGATCCTGATCTTGGTGGTGATGGTGCTGCCGATCATCACGGCGATCTCCCGAGACGCCCTCAACCAGGTACCGCCCGAGCTCCGCCAGGGCGCCTATGGGGTAGGGACCACCCGCTGGGGCGCGATCTTCAGCGTGATCCTCCCGGCGGCCGTTTCGGCGATCACCGGCGGCGTGATGCTCGCCTTGGGCCGGGCCATGGGGGAAACCATGGCCGTCACGATGATCATCGGCAACTCGCTCAATTTCGATCTTTCCCTGCTCGCGCCGGGTAACACCATTGCATCGATGCTGGCCAACCAGTTTGGTGAGGCCGATGGCATCCAGGTGTCGGCGCTGATGTACGCGGCCCTGATCCTGATGCTGCTCACCTTTGCGGTGAATGTGGGCGCCCAGTGGATCGTGCGTCGCCTCAGCCTGCGCTACTGACGAAGACCCAGAACGATGCCCAATCCTTCCGTTGAGATCAATAGCGCCGATTTGTTCGACCGTCGGCCGCTCACCTTCGACCCCAACCTCAAGCGCAACCGCCTCAACCAGGTTTTCACCGGTATCGCCGGCCTGTTCTCAGCGGTGGCTGTTCTGCCGCTGTTCCTGGTGATCCTCTACGTGCTGGTGCAGGGGGGCCGACTGATCAGCGTTGGCCTGTTCACCCAGTTGCCCCCGGCGCCTGGCCTGGAGGGAGGCGGCATCGGCAACGCGATCCTCGGCACGATCCTGGTGACCCTGATCGCATCGTTGGTGGCCATCCCCATCGGCGTGGGTGGCGGGATCTACCTCTGCGAATTCGCCAACAATGGCTGGTTTGCCCAGTTTGTGCGCTTCGGCAACGACGTGCTCGCCGGTGTGCCCTCCATCATCTCCGGCGTGTTCGTGTACGGGGCGATCGTGGCGACCCGAATTTTCTTCAATCAGAGCTACAGCGCGGCAGCCGGTGGTGTGGCCCTGGCGGTGTTGATGCTGCCCACAGTGATCAAAACAACCGATGAGGGCCTCAAGCTTGTTCCTCA
>CAIOXF010000221.1 GCA_903862155.1 uncultured cyanobacterium
CGGGCGGTCTGAGCCCCCCTCACCCCAGCGAACCAAACAGCACCACCAGTGCGATCACGCCTCCGAACACGATCAGGGCATAGAACTGGGCTCGGCCAGTTTCGAAATACTTGAGGCCTTCGCCGCTGCCAAGGGTGAGCAGGCCGGTGAGGTTCACCACGCCGTCCACCACCTTGGAGTCCACATCCAGCACGGATTTGGCCAGCTTGCGGCTGCCCTGCACAAAGATCTTGTCGTTCAGGGCGTCGAGATACCACTTATTGGCCAGGAAGGCGTTGATCGCGGGGAAGCGGCCGGCCACAGCGGTGCCCAGATCGAGTTTGTGGAGGGCGTAGGCCAGCACGGACATGGTGATGCCCACCAGGGAAATCGCCACCGAGGCGCCGGCGAGTGGCAGGAACTCAGCCCAGCTGAAGTGCTCAGCCATGTGGGCGGCCTCGTTGGGGTCGAGCAGGTAGCCGAAGCGGCTGTTCCAGGGGGTGCCCAGCAGACCGATCAGTACGGAGGGCACGGCCAGGACAGCGAGGGGCATCGCCATCTGCCAGCCCGACTCGTGGGGATGGTCGGCATGGACGTGGCCATGCTCGGCGTCGTGGTCGTCGCCGGTCTTGCCGGCGGCCGCCATCAACTGGGCGGCCATGGCCTTGTCGTTGCCGCGGAAGCTGCCCTCGAAGGTGAGGAAGTACAGCCGGAACATGTAGAAGGCGGTCATGCCGGCGGTGATGAAGCCGGCGGCCCACAGCACGGGGAAGCTGCCAAACGCCTGGCCCAGGATTTCGTCCTTACTCCAGAAGCCCGCCAGGGGAGGAATGCCGCTGATGGCCAGGCAGCCGATGAAGAAGGTGCTGCTGGTGATCGGCATGTATTTGCGTAGGCCGCCCATCAGGCGCATGTCCTGGGCGAGCACGGGCTCATGACCCACCACCTCTTCCATGGCGTGGATCACCGAGCCGGAGCCCAGGAAGAGCATGGCCTTGAAGAAGGCGTGGGTCACCAGGTGGAACATGCCTGCCACCGGGGCCCCGCAGCCCATGGCCAGCATCATGTAGCCCAGCTGGCTCACGGTGCTGTAGGCCAGGCCTTTCTTGAGGTCCATCTGGGTGAGCGCGATCGAGGCCCCCAGGAACAGGGTGATCGTGCCGACCACAGCGATCACGAGATTCACGGTGGGGAAGGCCTCGTACAGCGGCTGCAGCCTGGCCACCAGGAACACGCCGGCCGCCACCATCGTGGCGGCGTGAATCAGGGCTGAAATCGGTGTGGGGCCCTCCATGGCATCGGGCAGCCACACGTGGAGCGGGAACTGGGCCGACTTGGCCATCGGACCCATGAACACCAGCAGGCAGAGCAGCACCGCCACGCCGTTGCTCACGCTGCCGTTGCCTACGGCCTCCTGCAGGCGGGCACCCACCTCTTCAAAACCGAAGCTGCCGGTGGCCCAGAACAGGCCGAGCATCCCGAGCAGAAGGCCGAAGTCGCCCACGCGGTTCACCACAAAGGCCTTCTGGGCGGCGTTGGCGGCGCCGTCGCGGTCGTACCAGAAGCCCACGAGCAGGTAGGAGCACATGCCCACCAGCTCCCAGAACACGTAGATCTCGAGCAGGTTGGGGCTGATCACCAGGCCCAGCATCGAACTGCTGAACAGGGCCAGGTAGGTGAAAAAACGTACATAGCCCTTGTCGTGGGCCATGTAGCCATCGGAATACACCATCACCAGCACCGCGATGGTGGTCACCAGGCTGAGCATCACCGCGGCAAGGGCATCCACCCGGAAGCCCATCTGCAG
>CAIOXF010000222.1 GCA_903862155.1 uncultured cyanobacterium
AGCGTGTTGCGCGACACGGCCACGCCCCCGGCCCTTTACGCCAGCGCCATGGCTGAACTGGGTCGCTGGCTCACCTATGAGGCCCTGCGCGACTGGCTGCCCCATCGCCGGGTGCCGATCGCCGCTGCAGAAGGTGCAGCTGAGGGGGATGTGGTGGATCCCCTGGTGCCGCTGCTGGCGGTGCCCCTGCTGCGCTCCGGACTGGGGCTGTGGCAGGGCGCCCAGGCGGTGCTTCCATCCGCCCGCATGGCCCATGTGGGGCTGAGCCGCACTGCCCCCATGGCAGATCCCGACTGGTATCTCGACGCCCTACCCGCGCCGATCAGCGAGCGCACCGGGGTTCTGGTGTTCGCTGCCCAAGTGGCCAGTGGCGCCACCCTGGCCGCGGTGCTGGAGCGGCTCCAGGCCCTGGGGGTGAGCGGCAAACGGCTGCGGGTGGTGACCGCCCTCACCGCAAGCCCTGGTTTGAAGGTGCTGGGAGAGCGTTTCCCCGAGCTCACGATCTACACCGGCTGCATCGACGCTGATGTGAACGATGCCGGAGCGATTGTTCCTGGAATCGGCGATCCGGGGGTCCGTCTCTTCGCAGGCGCTGCCTAGGCTGGACGCCATGTTTCGGGGCTATGCCCCTTCGTGCGATGGCAGAGCGTTCCAGCAGCGGCAGCTCCGGCGTTCTGTTGAGTGCCATGGCCGGTGCCGTGTTGGGGGCGGCAGGGTTGGCGTGGTGGCTGCTGTCGGAAGCCGATCGGCGCCGCCAGCCCTCAGGTCGGCTGGCCGCCCGCCCCAGCGCTGGCACCAGCTATTCCATGCCCGACGCCCCCGCGCCTCGCCCCCTTCCGGAGCGCGATCTACACGACAAGGTGCACGAGCTCAACCAGGCCATCGATGATGTGCGCCGTCAGCTCGAGAGCCTGAGCACCAGCAACTGACGCCGGGCTGGCCGGAGCTGGGCTCGGCTGACGCGTCGGTAGGTTTCAACACAACCAACCACGCTGGCCATGCTTCGCTCCGCCGCCATCACCCAGGGGATCCAGCGCTCCCCCAACCGCGCCATGCTGCGGGCGGTTGGGTTCGGTGATGGCGACTTCAGCAAGCCGATCATCGGCATCGCCAACGGTTACAGCACCATCACCCCCTGCAACCTGGGCCTGAACGACCTGGCGCGTCGGGCTGAAGAGGCAGCCCACGCGGCCGGTGCCATGCCGCAGATGTTCGGCACCATCACCGTGAGTGATGGCATCTCGATGGGCACCGAAGGGATGAAGTATTCCCTGGTAAGCCGTGAGGTGATCGCCGATTCGATCGAAACCGCCTGCAACGGCCAGAGCATGGATGCGCTGCTGGCGATCGGCGGCTGCGACAAGAACATGCCCGGCGCCATGCTGGCCATGGCCCGCATGAACGTGCCCTCCATCTTTGTGTATGGCGGCACGATTAAGCCCGGCAAACTCGGCGCCTGCGACCTCACCGTGGTGAGCGCCTTTGAGGCGGTGGGTCAGTACAGCGGCGGCAAGATCGACGAGCAGGAACTCACCGCCATCGAGAAAAACGCCTGCCCCGGCGCCGGCAGTTGCGGTGGCATGTTCACCGCCAACACGATGAGCGCCGCCTTTGAGGCGATGGGCCTGAGCCTGCCCTACAGCTCCACGATGGCGGCCGAAGATCCGGAAAAGGCCGACAGCGCCGCCCGCAGCGCCGAAGTGCTGGCCGAAGCGATCAAGGCCAACATCTGTCCACGCGATCTGATGACGCGCGAGGCCTTCGAGAACGCCATCAGCGTGATCATGGCCGTGGGCGGCTCCACCAACTCGGTTCTGCACCTGCTGGCCGTGGCCCGCACCGCCGGCGTGGAGCTGAACATCGACGACTTCGAAATGATCCGCCAGCGGGTGCCCGTGATCTGTGATCTCAAGCCCAGCGGCCGCTACGTCACCGTGGACCTGCACCAGGCCGGTGGCATTCCCCAGGTGATGAAGCTGCTGCTCGATGCGGGCCTGCTCCACGGCGACTGCAAAACCATCGAAGGCAAAACCCTCAGGGAAGTGCTGGCTGATGTGCCCTCCGAACCCCGCCCCGATCAGGACGTGATCCGGCCCCTGAGCCATCCGCTCTATGCCAAGGGGCACCTGGCGATCCTCAAGGGCAACCTGGCCGAAGAGGGCGCCGTGGCCAAGATCAGCGGCGTGAAAAACCCTGTGATCACCGGTCCCGCTCGCGTGTTCGAGAGCGAGGAAACCTGTCTGGCGGCGATTCTCGATAACCAGATCAACCCCGGCGATGTGGTGGTGGTGCGCAATGAAGGCCCAGTTGGTGGCCCCGGCATGCGCGAGATGCTCAGCCCCACCGCCGCAATCGTGGGCCAGGGCCTGCTGGATTCGGTGGCCCTGATCACCGACGGCCGCTTCTCCGGCGGCTCCTTCGGCCTGGTGATCGGCCACATCGCCCCGGAAGCCGCCGTCGGCGGCACCATCGGCCTGGTGCAGGAGGGCGACAGCATCACCGTGGATGCCAACCAACTGCTGATCCAGCTGAACGTGGATGAGGCTGAGGTCGCCCGCCGCCGCGCCGCCTGGGTGCAGCCCGAGCCCCGCTACCGCACCGGCGTGCTCGGCAAGTACGCCCGCCTGGTGAGCTCCAGCAGCAAAGGTGCCGTTACGGATCAGCCGGGTCTCTGATCGCGAGCAGGGCGCGCACCCGCCGGGCCAGCGCCTCCAGGGGCGCGCCATCCGCGGGGCGCTCCCGCCGCTCGCCGCTGCCGGCATCCATCCAAACCGGATGCTGGCCGTGCCAAAGCAGCGGAGCCAGCTCATCGCCCACCCGGCTGAGCATCAAGTTCAGGTCTGCGCCGCTGCGGTAGATCTCCAGCTCCAAATCGGCCTGCTCAACCCGCTCGCCATCGGCGTTGCGAGCCTCAAAAAGCACGCAGCAGTCGCTGCAATCGCCGATCGTGGCTGGGGCCTCACCGCTGAAGCGCGCGGCATGGCGAAGGGGCTTACACGTGAGATCGGCGGCGGCGGCCAGCTGGGCCAGGAGGGGGCCGAAGCCTTCCTCTGGCGCAAAACTTTCGTTGCTGAGGAGATCGCTCATCGTTCGTGGCGAGATGCGGCTCAGAGAAAGGCCGGTTCAGGGCACAGCGCGAATTGAGCGCACCACCAGACGCAGGGGCCCCGGACGGAAGCCGGGATTCAGCCCGCCACTGTCGTTGAACTTGGAGTGCAGCAACTGCAGCCGTTTGATCCGGCGGGGATCAAAGCGCAGTGGGATGCCCAGCGGCCTGGCACGCACGCTTGGCGTGAGCCGGTTGAAGGGAATCACCACGCGGGTGAGGCCGTCGGGCTGGGTGGAAAACTCCGCCACCCAGCGCAGGCCCCCAGGAATCAGCTCGGCCGCGCCCGTCACCCGATCGGCGCAGGCAATCGCCAGCTTGTAGCGGCGTCCGTCGCCCTCCAGTTCAAACTCCAGCGCCCCGTAGCCGGAGAGGTCGAGCGGAGGTGCAAATTCCGGCGAGCGGCAGCTCACGAAGCCGCCCCCCTCTTCCACCACCAGCGATTCCATCACCAACCCCTGGGGCCCGGCGCTGCAGGTGCCTGAGCTGCGGCCGCCCATGATCGTGTCGTTGAGGCTGCTCCAACCGGAGAAGCCATCGCCTGCCACCACCAGCAGCGGAGCCGGCTGGGCCTGGGGGGGAACGTCGAACGGCATGGGCAAATGCAGGCCCCAACGGTGCTTCAGCCTGGCGCAGCGAGTCCTGCTGCCGCGGCGGCATCGGCCAGCACCAGCACGCTGCCGCGGGGCTGCACCAACTTGGCGGGGGTGCGCTCGGGGGATTCGGACGGATCCAGAAGCCGGCTGAGGGCCTGGCGTTTGCCCTCCCCACTCACCAGAAACACCACCTGTCGCGCCGCACTGAGCACCGGAGCCGTGAGCGTGATCCGCTCCATCCCCTTGCCCGCCCCCACCGTGACGCCCTTGGTTCGCTCCTGGGTGGCCGGGGTGCCAGGAAACAGCGAAGCCGTGTGGCCGTCATCACCCAGACCCAGCAACAGCAGATCGAACACCGGGGGGTCGCCGGGGCAGAGCTGGCGAACCATGGCCTCGAACGCTTCGGCTGAGGCTTCGGGGGTGGGCAGCTCGGTGGGCACGGCATGGAAGCGGGCCGTGCGGGCCGGCTCCTGGGCCAGCAGGGTGGTGGCAATCATGCGCGCATTGCTGGCGGGATCGGTGGGCGGAACCCAACGCTCATCGCCCAGCAGCACATCCACCCGCTCCCAGGGCAGGTGCTCCAGGCCAAGCCGCTCATAGGCCAGGGCCGGGGTGCTGCCGCCAGCCAACGCGATCTGGGCCCGATCGCGCTCATCGAGGGCCAGATCAATGGCGGAGGCAATGCGTTCGGCGGCCCGACGCGCGAGCTGGGCCGCGTCGACGGCTACCTCAAGGCGATAGGTGGTTGCCATGGCTCGGCTCATTCCATCCACTCGGTGTGGAAGTTGCCTGGCTTGTCGACCCGCTCGTAGGTGTGGGCACCGAAACAGTCGCGCATGGCCTGCACCAGGTTCTGGGGCAGGCGCCCGGTGCGGTAGCTGTCGATGTAATCGAGGGAGCTGCTCAGGCAGGGCACCGGGATGCCAGCCAGGGCGGCACCAGCAACCACCTGGCGCAGGCCCGGCAGGCGGCGGTTCACCTGATCCGCGAACCAGGGATCCACCAGCAGGTTGGGCAGCGCCGCATTGCCCGTGTAGGCGTTTTGAATGCGTTGCAGCAGGCGGGCACGAATGATGCAGCCCCCCTTCCAGATCTGACCGATGGCGGAGAGATCCAGGTTGTAGTTGTGCAGCTTGGAGGCCTCCTG
>CAIOXF010000223.1 GCA_903862155.1 uncultured cyanobacterium
CTGGCGCACGTAATCCAGCCCCACCGCCTGGCGGCCGGGCTTGGTGGGCGTGGCATTCACCGGCCCCACGCCCACGTAGTCGCAGCCATCGGCCACGGCCTGGCGCAGCTGCTCGATCGCATGGGTGCTGCGGCCGATCAGGCGCTCCGGGCCCACCAGCTGGCGCGCCACCGCCGGGGGCAGATCCCCCTGGCCCAGGTGCACCCCATCGGCCTCCACCGCCAGGGCGATGTCGATCCGGTCATTCACGATGAACAGCGCGCCGTGGCGCGCGCACAGCTCCCGCAGGGCCCGGGCCTGCTGCAAGCGCTCCCCATCGGTGAGCAGCACGCCTTCGGCGTTGGTGGCCTCAGGTTTGGCCCGGTATTGCACCAAGCGCACGCCTCCCCGCAGGGCCGCGTCCACCATCGCCTCGAGATTCGGCACTGGCGAACTCACCAGATACAGGTGGCAGCGCTGCAGCTGGGCCCGGCGCTCAGCGCCACTGCCCTGCAGACGACTGGCCCGCAGCAGATCCACTTCCAGGTCGTAGAGGGCGTAGCGCGCCGCCGCGGCCTCAGCCGCCAGGGCCGGCTCGGGGGCGCGGCCAAATTCCTCGATCACCCGCAGCGCTTCCTGCACCCGGCCGGCGTTCGCCGCCAGCACCTGCTCCGGTGCCTGCCGCTGCTCCTGGGCGGGGTGCGCCATCCCCGCGGCCGGATCGGTGGCGGTGTGGCGCGCCAGCTTGAGGTGATCGCCGTGCACCAGCCCCAGGCGCTGGCGTAGATCCTTGGTGCGGGATACCAGATCAGGCCGGTCGAGCCCGAAGCGCGCCCAGTCTTCCAGCACCCGCAGCCCTTCACGGGCCCGATCGAGGTTGGCGTCGAGCAACCGCAGAACTGCCTGGCTCTGGGTGGCAGGTGTGGAATCGGTCGCAGGAGGCATGGCGAAAACGGTGGCGCTGCTTAGGGTTGCCGCCAGTGGCTGGAGCAAGCCGGGATGAACCACGCCGACGAGGGCAGCCCGATGCTGGTGCTGGTGTCGGGGATTCTGCTGCTGGGCGGGATCGCGGCCTTCATCGGCTGGGGCCTCACCCACGCCTACCCGGCCAGCTGAACGCCGCAGCAGCGGCGGGCCTGCTCCGCATCGCGGCTGATCTGGGCGCGCAGCTGATCAAGGCCATCAAAACGCTGCTGGCGCCGCAATAGGACGATCGGCTCCACCGTGAGGGTGCGGCCCACCAGCTCCCGCTCGGTGTCGAGCAGGTGCACCTCCACCGCTGAAGGAGCATTGGGATCCACCGTGGGCTGGGGCCCCAGGTTCATCACCGCCGGCAGGGGCCCCTCGGGCTGCTCACCTAAAGCGCCCACCCAGGCCCAGGCGGCGTAGACGCCTTCCAGGGGCAAGAACTTGCGCCCATCCACCTGAAGATTGGCGGTGGGCCAGCCCAGCTGACGCCCCAGGGCCCGGCCCTGCACCACGGTGCCGCTGAAGCGGTAGGGGCGCTCCAGAAGCCGCCGGGCTTCGTTGATATCGCCCGCCGCCAGGGCCCGGCGGATCCGGCTGCTGCTCACCCGCTCGGGCCCGTCCCACAGCATCGGCAGCACCTCCACCGCAACACCGAAGCCGGCGCCGATCCGCCGCAGGGCTTCTGCATCCCCGCTGCGGCCAGCCCCGAAACGGAAGTTGTCGCCCACCGCCACCCGGCGGGCCTGGAGCTGGCCCACCAGCACCTGCTCCACAAAGGCTTGCGGGCTCAGGGCCGCCAGATCCCTGCTAAAGGGCACCAACACCAATTGGCGGATGCCCAAGGGCTCCAGCAGCTCCAGCTTTTCTTCCGGCAGATCCAGGCGCAAACGCGTGTCGCCGTGGAGCACCTCGCGCGGATGGGGCCAGAAACTCACCACCGTGGGCGTCACCCCCTCGGCGAGATCACCGGTCACGGCGGAGATCACGCGCCGATGGCCCTGGTGGAGACCATCAAAACTGCCGAGGGCAATGGCCGTGGGCCGCAGCGCGTCGTGGGGTGAGCGCAGGGGGATCAATGCGGCTCGGCCTGGACAACGGGCTGTAAAGCGGATCCTCCCACCCCACCTGGCACGGCCTGGGGGGCGTGGCAACTTGGAACCAGTGATGGGGCCGCCATGGCCGATCGGCTCGACCTTCAGCTCATCTC
>CAIOXF010000224.1 GCA_903862155.1 uncultured cyanobacterium
CCATGGCCACCCTCTGGGCAGCGCAGCACGACCCGGTGCTGGCCATCGACACCAACGCCCAGCAGCTCTGGCTGGAGGGCCGCGATGCGGCGGCCATGGAGGCGATGGCGGCCGTGATTCGCGCCGTTCCCGATGGGGCCAGTGCTGAAAGCGAAGCAACCTCCGGCAGCCGAACAGACCAACGGTTGCCGGTGGAGCAGTGGCACTGGCACACCGATCCAACCCGCTTTGCCACGCAGGTGCAGCAGATCCGCGAGCTGATCGCCTGCGGTGATCTGTTTCAGGCCAATCTCACCGCCTGTGTGGAGCAGCAGCTGGCAGCGCCGCCGGATGCACTGGCGCTCTACGGACGCCTGCGGCAGCAGTGTCCGGCCCCCTTTGCCGGGCTGGCCATTGCGGGAGGCAGCGCTGCGGGCGAGGCCGTGCTCTCGGCCTCGCCGGAGCGGTTTCTGCGGCTGGACGCCGAGGGCTGGGTGGAAACGCGACCGATCAAGGGCACCCGGCCCCGCCACCGTGATCCAGAAGCGGATGCGGAGGCGGCCGCGGAGCTGATCACCAGCCCCAAAGACCGCGCCGAGAACGTGATGGTCGTGGATCTGCTGCGCAACGACCTGGGGCGGGTGTGCGAGCCGGGCAGCGTGAGCGTGCCCCAGCTGGTGGGCCTGGAGAGCTACGCCCAGGTGCATCACCTCACCTCCGTGGTGCGCGGCAAGTTGCGCGCGGATGTGGAGCTGGCCAACCTGCTGCGGGCCAGCTGGCCTGGAGGCTCCATCAGCGGCGCCCCGAAGGTGAGGGCCTGTCAGCGGCTGGCGGAACTGGAGCCGGTACCCCGCGGCCCCTACTGCGGTTCCCTGTTCCGCGTGGCGCCAGACGGCAGCTTCGACAGCTCGATCCTGATCCGCTCGGCCTTCATCAAGGGCCGCACGATCCGCGCCCACGCCGGCTGCGGGATCGTGGCCGACTCCGATCCCCAGGGAGAAGCAGAGGAACTGGGCTGGAAATTACAGCCACTGCTGGAGGCGCTCGCATGACGACCCACTCCAGCGCCATCGCCTGGATCAACGGCCAGTGGGGCCAACCCGATCAACTCGGCGTTCCCCTGAACGACCGGGGGTTGCTGCTGGCCGATGGCCTGTTTGAAACGGTGCTGGTGGAGCAGGGAGCGCCCCAGCTGCTAGCGGCCCACATCGAGCGCTGGCACCGGAGCGCGGCGTTGCTGCAGATGCCCGCGCCTCCCTCCACGGAGCCCCTGCATGCCCTGGCCCGGGAGGCCGTGCAGCGCAGCGGAATCGGCACTGGTGCCCTGCGACTGAACTGGAGCCGGGGCGGAGGCGGGCGCGGCATTGATCTGCCCGGCGACGGCGAAACACCGCAGTTCTGGCTGCAGCTCTCGGCAACCCAGCCGAGCTTCAGCCCGCTCATCGCCATCGTGAGCCCCACCGAACGCCGCTGCGCCAGCAGCCTGCTCAGCCGCTGCAAAACCTTCGCCTACGGCCCCTCAATCCAGGCCCGGCGCCAGGCCCAGCAAGCCGGTGCCCACGATGCCCTGCTGGAGAGCACAGCGGGCGGACTGTGCTGCGGCGCCACCGCCAACCTGCTGCTGGAGATCGGGGGCCGGTGGTACACGCCACCACTCAGCAGCGGCTGCCTGCCCGGGGTGATGCGCCAGCGGGCCCTGGAACTCACCCTGGCGAGGGAAGCATCTGAAGCCATCGGACTAGACGCCGTGGCCGAGGGTGTGGTGAGCGCGGCCTGGCTGCTCAACAGCCTCGGGTGCCGGCCCCTGCACAGCCTCAACGGCCACCCATTGGCCCGCTGCGATGCGGCAGAAAGCGAGCGATTCTGGCGGCGGCTGATCGCGTCCTGATGACCCCGAACTCACCCGCCAGCGGCGGCCTGGCGCGCCAGCTGGGGCTGCGGGGCCTCACCCTGGCGGTGGTGACGGCCACGATTGGATCGGGTTGGCTGTTCGCCCCCTTCTACGCCGCGCGTATGGCTGGCCCTGCCTCCCTGCTGGCCTGGGTGCTGGGCGGGGGCATGGCGTTTGTGCTGGCGCTGGTGTTCGCCGAGCTGGGCTCGCTGGTGAGCAGCTCTGGGGCCCTGGCCCAGATTCCCCTGCTCAGCCATGGCCGCACCAGTGGTTTCCTCGGCGGCTGGTGCGCGTGGGTGGCCTATCTGGCCCTGCCCACCATCGAAGTGCTGGCCGTGCTGCAGTACCTGGCCAGCAGCTACCCCTGGCTCACCCTCGACGGCGGCAAGGGGCAGGTGCTCAGCCCAGCGGGCCTGGGCCTGGGATCGGTGCTGCTGGTGCTGCTGGCCTGGGTGAACCTGGCGGGGGTGGCGTGGCTGGGCCGTTGGATCGAAGGACTCACCAGCTGGAAGCTGGTGGTGCCACTGGTGGCCTCCATCGCCCTGATGCTCACCGCCGGGCACTGGGGCAACCTCAGCCTTGATGCGCTGCAGAGCGGCAGCGCCGAAACCGGGCTGTTGGGGGGCATGGTGGCCGCCATCAGCGGCGGCGGCATCCTGTTCAGCCTGCTGGGCTTCCGCACCGCCATGGACCTGGCCGGGGAAACCCGCAATCCCCAGCGCAACGTGCCAATGGCCATGGCTTTGGGGCTGGGCATCTCTCTGGCGATCTATCTGGTACTGCAGCTGGCCTTTCTGGTGTCGGCGCCACCGGAGCTGCTCAACCGGGGTTGGGGCCAACTACAGCTCAGCGCCCATGGCGGCCCCCTGGTGGCGATCGCCCTGGGCCTGGGCCTCACCTGGGTGGGGAAGCTGCTGCTAATCGATGCGGTGATTTCGCCCAGCGCCACCGCCATGACCTACATGGGCGCCGCGGCGCGCGTGGGCTGGATGATGGGACGTTGCGGCGTGCTGCCGAAACGTCTGGGCCAGCTGAACCGGCAGGCGGTGCCGGCTCCGGCGCTGCTGCTGAGCCTGGCCTTCGGGATGGTGATGCTGCTGAGCGGCCCGAGCTGGCAGCAGGTGGTGAGCTTTCTCACCGCCACCCTGGTGATCTCCCTGGCGATGGGCCCGGTGAGCCTGCTCGCCCTACGGCAACAACTGCCCGATGCGCCGCGGGGCTACCGGCTGCCATGGGCCGGGGCCTGGTGTGCGAGCGCATTCGTGCTCTCCACCTGGGCGATCAGCTGGTGCGGAGCCACCTCGCTGAAGGGTGCCGTGGCGATGGCTCTGGCGCCGGCCGCCGTGTTCGTACTGCTGCACCATCGCTCTGCGCGCGTCGGAGCAGCACCGCTTGATCTGCGGGCTGGGCTGTGGTGGGGGCCCTACCTGATCGGCATCCTGGCGATCAGCCTCAGCGTGAAGCCACTGGTGCCGCAGCTTGCTCTGTTAGGGGCCTGGGCCCTGGTGATCCTGCCGCTGGCGGTGCGCTCGCGCCTGCCGCAGCCCTCACCCTGGGCCCAGGTGAGCCTCCCGGCTCAGTTGCAGCCCTGAACGGAGATCCGGTAGGTGAAGCCGGTGGCTGCCTCGTCGGCACTGGCGCCGATCTTGAAATTCACCTGGTTCACGGTCTTGCCGGGGGTGGTGGGGATCACCCACTGGCGGCCGGTGCCCACCTGGGGGGCATACGACTCGTTCACCACCTGGAGGTTGGAGCCGTCGGTGAACTTGAGGTAGGCCTGGATCGGATAGGTGGCGCTCACCGAGGAGTTCGCGGTGAAGAACAGCTTGTAGCTGCTGTAGGGCTGGGTCACGAAGAAGTCGGTGTTCCAGTTCGGGCGGCCAAACGGGTTACCCGGACCGATGGTTTTGGTAATGATCGGCGTGACGCCATTGCCGCCCACCGGCTGCAGGAACTGGCAGCTCTGGGCCGCAGCGGGCAGCACGGAAGCGCCCATCGCCATGGCCGCAGCGCCAGCAGCAGCGGCGAAGCCCCGCAGGGGCGAACCCAGGAACGAAGCAGACATCAGATGAAGACCCATGGAATCAGCCGCTCCCACGCATAGCTCAGCGGTTTGCCGTAGCGCTGCGGCAGTAAACGGTTATGACAACGGGCCTAGACGCTCAGGAAGCGGTCGATCACGTCTTTGCTGAGTTCGTCGGTGGAACCACTGGCCACCACCCCACCTTTTTGCATGGCGTAGTACCAGTCGGCCTGGCGCACGAAATGCAGGTGCTGCTCCACCAGCAGCACGGAGATCCCGGTGGTTTCAATGATGCGCCGCACGGCCCGCTCGATATCGAGCACCACCGAGGGCTGGATGCCTTCGGTGGGTTCATCGAGCAGCAGCAATCGGGGCTTGCCGAGCAGGGCCCGAGCAATGGCCAGCTGCTGCTGCTGACCGCCGGAGAGGTCGCCACCGCGGCGGTTCAGGAACTTCTCGAGGATCGGGAACAGCTCGAACACCACCGGATCGATGTGGCGGTTCTTGGCCAAACCGCCGGGCAGGGCCTCCAGACCGAGCAGCAGGTTTTCGCGCACCGTGAGCTGGGGGATGATCTCGCGCCCCTGGGGCACATAGCCAATGCCGCCGCGGGCCCGCTGATGCGGCGCCATCGCCGACACGTCGCGGCCACCCAGTTCCACCGCGCCACTGCGCTGGCGCAACAGACCCACCACGGTTTTGAGCAGGGTGGTTTTGCCCACGCCATTGCGGCCGATCAGGCAGACCATCTGACCGGGCCGCACCGTGAGATCCACGCTGCGCAGGATGTGGCTTTCGCCGTAGTACACGTTCAGGCCACGCACCTGCAGCACGGCCTGATCGGCCGGGGCCTCGGGGGTGGGCCGCTCGAGGGTGGTGGTCATGGCTTGGGTAGGCAAATGGCAGGGAAGCCGGTGGACTCACACCGGCGCAGCAGCAGAAGGGAGAGAGAAAGCGACATCAGCGGAATTCCCCCTCGTTCTCGTTGCCGAGGTACACCTCGATCACCCGGGGATCGCTCTGCACCTCATCCATCGAGCCTTCACAGAGCACGTGGCCTTCGTGCAGCACCGTGACCGGTGACTGCAGATCGCGGATGAACTCCATGTCGTGCTCAATCACCAGCACGGTGTGCTCACCGGAGAGCTGCTTGAGCAGATCGGCGGTGCGCTCCGTTTCCTCATCGGTGAGGCCGGCCACCGGCTCATCCACCAGCAGCAGTTGGGGATCCTGGGCCACGAGCATGGCGATCTCGAGCCACTGCTTCTGACCGTGCGACAGGCTGCCGGCCTGACGCTGGGCGTGGGGCTCCAGACCCACCACGCCGAGCAGATGCTGCACCTTGTCGCGGGCGGTGGAATCCAAACGCCCGAACAGCAGATCAAACGGCCCGCGGCGGCGGCTCACCGCCAGCTCCAGATTCCGGCGCGGGGTGAGGTTCTGATAGACCCGCGGGGTCTGGAACTTGCGCCCGATGCCCAGCCGGGCAATCCGGTGCTCACTGGTGCCCACCAGGGAACGGCCCCGGAACAGCACATCCCCCTTGGTGGGACGCACCTTGCCGGTGATCACATCGAGAAAGGTGGTCTTGCCGGCACCGTTAGGGCCGATCACGGCCCGCAGATCACCCGGGGCGAGCTTGAGGTTGAGGTCGTTGAGGGCCCAAAAGCCATCGAAGCTCACGCTCACGCCCCGCAGCTCCAGCAGGGGAGTGGTTACAGCCGTGGTCATTGCGCACCTCGCTCGAGTTGGTCCTTCTCGGCCTTCACCTGGGGATCCAGATCGATGCCGGGATAGGTGGGGGCAACCGGTGGCCAACCCACCATCGCCCGGATGCGACCAGGGCCGCCCTGGC
>CAIOXF010000225.1 GCA_903862155.1 uncultured cyanobacterium
CCCATGCCGTCGTCGAGCAGGAGCGGCACCACGGTGTGCTCGCCGATCTCCACGCCAGGACCGAGGGTGGGGGCCAGAGGGACTCCACTGCCGCTGCTGGCGCCACGGCCACGGCCACGGCCACCACGACGACGGCCGCTGCCGCTGTCCCCGCCAACAGGGCTGAGCACCTCAGCGCGGGCCGACGCGGCCGAGCGCACCACACCAGTGATGGTGGCCAGGGGCTGGAGCGTGTCCTTGCCGGGCAGCACGGCCACGTGGCCCAGGCCGCCGCAGCTCGGGCAAGCCCGGCCGAACAGTTCGTAGATGTTCTGGCCCTGGCGCTTGCGGGTGAGCTCCACCAGACCCAGTTCAGTGATCTGGGCGATCTGGGGCCGGGCAGCGTCGTCGCGGACGGCCTGGGTGAAGTGCTCCAGCAACTGGAGCTGGTCGCGGCGGGAATCCATGTCGATGAAATCGACAATCACCACCCCGCCGATGTTGCGCAGCTTCAGCTGGCGGGCGATTTCGGTGGCCGCTTCGCAGTTGGTCCACAGCACCGTCTCGCGCGCATTCGCCGAGCGGGTGAACGAGCCCGAGTTCACGTCGATGACGGTGAGGGCCTCGGTGGGCTCAATGATGATGTAGCCACCAGAAGGCAGATCCACCCGGGGCTTGAGCGCGTCGCGGATCGCGGCGTTCACCTTGAAGTGCTCAAGGATGTCGGCCGGCTCACCGTGAGCCTCCACCGACACATTGGCGTGATCCACGCCCAGGAAGGCATTGGCCCGGGCCACGGCTTCAGCGGTGTCGAGCACCACCCGCACCACATCGGGCGTATAGAGATCGCGCAGCACCCGGTGCACGAAGTCTTCGTCGCGGTTGAGCAGCACCGGGGGACTGGCACTCTCCGCGGCCTGCTGGATCGCTTCCCATTGGCGCAACTGCGCTTCGAGGTCGTCGATGAGCTGCTCTTCGCTCACCCCTTCGGCTTCGGTGCGAATCAGCAGCCCGGCGCCGGGGGGCTTGATCAGCACCCCGAGGGCCCGCAGGCGGTTGCGCTCGTTTTCGCCGTTGATGCGGCGCGAGATGTTCACGCCCTGGCCGTGGGGCTGCAGCACCAGAAAGCGACCGGGCAGGGCCAGGTTTCCGGTGAGGCGGGGGCCCTTGGTGCCGGTGGGCTCCTTCATCACCTGCACCAGCACCTTCTGCTTGGGCTCAAGCAGTTCGGTGATGCCGGCGGCGCCTTTCTTCAGGCGGAGGGGCCCCAGGTCGGTGACGTGGATGAAGCCGTTCTTCTCGCTTTCGCCGATGTTGACGAAGGCGGCATCAATCCCCGGCAGCACGTTTTCCACGGTGCCGAGATAAACGTCGCCGATCTGATAGCGACCCTGGGCAACAACCAGTTCATCGACGCGGTCGTCGTGGAGCACTGCGGCGATCCGCAGCTGCTCGGCGATGACGATCTGCTGGGGCATGGAGGATGGTGGGGTCCGCGGGACCCGTCCTTGGGTTGAAGCGTCAGCAGGGATCCGAGGATCAGCTGCGAGCGTTAGGAAATGACTGACCGCGCATCGCGTGCTGCGGTGCGGCCTGGAAAGAACAATTTCTTGAAAGCTTTTTCTGGAAAGCTTCTTGAAATCGGTTTCTCAGAACCGAGGGCCGGATTCACGAAGCCGGCAGGCAAGCAATCGGCCTGGAGGGCTAGATGGCCGGATCAGCACTTAGGCCAGATCGGGCTCTTGTTTGCCTTGGCTGGACGCTAGCACGGGCTTCAGGGTGAGCCGCTCGCGGCGCTGCACGATGAGCTGAAGGCCCAGGCCGAGACGTTCGCCCAACCAATGGCGCAGCTGATCGGGCTTAAGGCTCCGGCCAGCCGGATCAATCGCGGCATCCAAATTGAGATGGGCCAGGGCTCCCTCCACCCGCGCCAGCTCCAGGCAACGCAGGGCGGGCCGGCAGTCCCGCTCCCGTGGCCGGCCTTTCTTATCCGTGTCGTGCCAGAGCAACTGATCCACCGCGAGCACGGCGGCCACCGCTTGCTGCCACTGCTGCTCGGAGGGGCAGAGGGCTGGATCCTCAGGCTGCAGCGCCAGGCTCCAGTGGGCCCCATCGAGCTCCTGCGACAGGCTCGGGCCGAACACCGGCACCACAGCCGCCTCCAGCAACTGGAAGCCAGGCGGCAGCTGGGGCTGCAGGCGCTCGATCACCACCGCCGGATCCACCGGCTCCAGGAACTCCAGATCCATCCATTCGCCGCCGCCCTCCACGCCGAGAGGCAAAGGCAGGGCCAACTGCAGCCGCGGTAGTGGGTGGAAGCCACCGGTGAAACTCACCGGCAAACCGCTGCGGCGCATCGCCCGCTCCAGCATCCGCAGGGTGTCGAGGTGGCTGATCAGCGCCAGGGAGCCGGTTTTGCTGAAGCGGAACCGGAGCCGGCACACCCGTTCACTGCCGGGGGCGCGCTGGGGGAGGGCGGGGGGAATCGGCGGGGGAGGAATCACCACGTTGTGGCCCAGATCCGGCCCGCACACCCCGCAGCTGCTGCAGCCCTCAAAGGAGCAGTCGGGCACCACCGCAGCGGCCAGGGCGCGCTTGAGATCTTCGGCGAGCCAGCCCTTGTCGAGGCCCGAATCGATGTGATCCCAGGGGAGGGGCTGGCGGCAGAAGGCATCGAGGTCGGCGTGGTTCATCGCCTCCACCGCACTCCATTCCCCCAGCTCCAGCTGGCGGTAGCGCCCCCCCAGCCCAGCCGCCTCAATGGCACTGGTCCAGGCGGTGTAGGTGCGCTCCGCCGACTCAAACCAGGCATCGAGGCCAGCCCCTTCACGCCAGGCCGCCTCCAGCACCGGGGCCAGGCGCCGGTCGGCGCGGCCCACGAAATCCTCCACGGCCGAGAGGCGCACATCGGTGAAGTTCACCTTGATGCCGCGCAGCTGGCGCAGGGTTCCGCGCAGCAAGTTCTGGCGCCGCACAAATTCCGCCGTGCTCACGCTGTGCCACTGGAACGGCGTGTGGGGCTTGGGGGTGAAGTTGCTGATCGTGAGGTTCAGCTCCAACCGCCCCAGATCGCGGCACTGCTGCTGCAGCGAGCGGCAGGTGTCGGCGATGCCGAGCACATCGGCGTCGGTTTCCCCCGGCAGGCCGATCATGAAATAGAGCTTCACCTTGCGGTAGCCGTTCTCCATGGCCGTGCGGATGCCGGCCAGCAGCTCGGCATCGGTGAGCCCCTTGTTCACGATGTCGCGCAGGCGCTGGGTGCCGGCCTCAGGCGCAAAGGTGAGACCTGCCTTGCGGGTGCCCCCCAGGATGTGGGCGATGTTGCCGTCGAAGCGGTCCACCCGCTGGCTGGGCAGGGTGAGGCTCACGTTCTTGTCGGCGAGGCGGTTGCGCAGCTCCACCCCCACCGCCGGCAGGGCCAGGTAGTCGGAACAGCTCAGCGAGAGCAGCGAGAAATCGGAGTAGCCCGTGCGCTCCATGCCAGTTTCGATGGCCTCGATCACCGCTTCGGGCTCCACATCGCGGGCGGGGCGGGTGAGCATCCCCGGCTGGCAGAAGCGGCAGCCGCGGGTGCAGCCCCGCCGGATCTCCACGGTGAGGCGGTCGTGCACGGTTTCCACGTGCGGCACCAGCCCCATGGCGTGGTGGGGCATGGGTGTGGCCGTGCGGCGCTGGATGCGCCGGGGCAGACCAGGCTCCAGTGGCTCGATGCTCACCCCATCGGCTCCCGGGCCGTAGAGGCAGGGCACGTACACGCCCGGCACCTGGGCCAGATCGCGCAAGAGCTCTCGGCGGGTGAGTCCGGCGGCGCGGGCTTCGGCCACCACCAGGCCGATCTCCGGCAGCAGCTCCTCGCCATCGCCCAGGGCGATGAAATCGAAGAAGGCCGCAAAGGGCTCCGGGTTGCTGGTGGCGGTGGGACCGCCGGCAAAAATCAGCGGCGGCGCATCGGGATGGCTGAGCGGCAGGTCGCCGCGATCGGCAGCGCGGATCGGGATGCCCGCCAGATCCAGCATCTCGAGGATGTTGGTTCCGCCCAGCTCGTAGCTGAGCGAGAAACCGAGGATGTCGAAGGCATGCAGCGGCCGGCGGCTCTCCACCGCAAACAGGGGCGCACCGCGTTCCCGCAGCCGCGCCGCCAGATCGGGCGCCGGCAGATAGGAGCGATCACACAACTGCCCGGGAACGGCGTTGAGGATCGAATAAAGAATGATGTGGCCTGTGTTGCTGGAGCCCACCTCGTACACCTCGGGGTAGGTGAGGGCCCAGCGCACGCCTGCCTCGCCCCAAGCGCGATCCCAGTCACGCTCCTCCACCCCCAGCTCGTTGCCCAAATAGCGGGCCGGCTTGCTGATCTGCAGATCAATCAGCGCGTCGAAGTCGACTGGCGCGGCCTGGGAAAAGGGGGCAACGGTCACGGCGGCGGCACAGCGCTGAGTTGATGGTATGCAGCAACGCCGAGCAAGGGGCCTGGCCACCCCGCCATAGGACAATCCCGCCAGTTTCCCGGGGCCCGCGCGGCCCGCATGTGATGGCCCAGGTCAACGGCAACTACCTCAAGCTCAAGGCCGGCTATCTATTCCCTGAGATCGCCCGGCGGGTGAAGGCCTTCAGCGAAGCCAACCCGGAGGCCCCGATCATCCGCCTGGGCATCGGCGACGTGACCGAACCCCTGCCCGAGGCCTGCCGCAACGCCATGAAGGCGGCCATCGATGAGATGGGCACCCGCGAGGGCTTCCACGGCTACGGCCCTGAGCAGGGCTACCTGTGGCTGCGCGAAAAGATCGCCGCCACCGATTTCCAGGCCCGCGGCTGCCAGATCAGCGCCGAGGAGATCTTTGTCTCCGACGGCTCGAAGTGCGACAGCGCCAACATCCTCGACATCCTGGGCGAGGGGAACCGCATCGCCGTCACCGACCCGGTGTACCCGGTGTATGTGGACAGCAACGTGATGGCGGGCCGCACCGGCGATGCCGATGACGCCGGCCAGTACGGCGGGCTCACCTACCTACCGATCAGCGCAGAGAACGGCTTCACCGCCCAGATCCCCAGCGCGAAGGTGGATCTGATCTATCTCTGCTTCCCCAACAACCCCACCGGTGCGGTGGCCACCAAGGAGCAGCTCAAGGCCTGGGTGGATTACGCCCGCGCCAACGATGCCCTGATCCTGTTCGACGCCGCCTACGAGGC
>CAIOXF010000226.1 GCA_903862155.1 uncultured cyanobacterium
GGCTGCGGTGCAGCTCCTCCACCACATCAAACCGGGGCCTGGGCCGTTGATGCGCTCGAATCGCCCGGTCTTGCAGGTCGGCGGGAACCTCCTGATCCAAGTTTTTTGCGGCTTCGTTGAGCAGGAGTGCCAGCCCCAGCCGGCTCAGGCCATGGGGGCCGCTGGCCACCAGCAGATCGCCGGGCCTGCCATCCCGTCGCTGGATCGCTCTTGCGGGGTCCACTGCTCCGAGCGCCGTAATTGCCAGTTGACGCTGGGAGCCTCCGCTGCAGTCGCCCCCCAGCAGTTCGCCGCCATGGGTCTGCAGGGCTTGCTGAAGTCCGTCATACACGCTCTCCACCCAGCGCCACGGCGTTGAACCCGGAGCAGTGAGCCCCACGGTGATGCCCAGGCAGCCGAGGCAACCGGTGGCTGCGAGGTCGGAGAGGTTGGCGGCGGCGGCGCGCCAGCCCACATCGCCAGGGTCGGTGGTGGCGTCGCTGAAGTGCACCCCCTCCACCAGCACATCGGTGTTCACCACCAGCGCCTTGCCTGGCGGGGGCATCAGCAGGGCCGCGTCGTCGTCGAAGCGGCCGGGGGCGGCAAAGGCCCCGAGCCGCCGGATCAGCTCCCACTCACCCAGCTGGGCCAGCTGTTCGCCGGAATCAGTGCCGGCAGCTGAGGGGTGGGGGGAGCTCAAGGCTGGCGATCAGCCGTGGGCCACCAGGTTGTCGGCCCCATCCAGCACCACGGCCTTCACGATGCCGTCGTCGACGCCCAGCTCTTCCAGCACATCGAAGCCATCCACCACGTAGCCGAAGGCGGCGTAGCGGCCATCCACCAGGTTCAGGCCGGCGGGGGTGAGTTCCGCTTCGTAGAGGAAGAAGAAGAACTGGGAGGAGCCGTCGTTGAGCTGCTCATCGGAGTGGGCCCAACCCAGGGTGCCGAGCGTGGCGAAGGGCAGGGTGGGTGTGGCCTTGAACAGCCCCAGGTCTTCGAAGGTTTGGTTGTAGAAGGGCGCCTTCTCGCCGGGCACCTTGATCTCCAGGGGAACGGTGCGCTCCACCTTGGTCTTGGGATCCACGTAGCCCTCCTCCGGACCCTTGGGATCGCCGGTCTGGAGCACGTAGAAGTCTTCGGCCCGGGTGAAGGGCAGGTCGTTGTAGAAGCCCCGCTGCACCAGATCCACGAAGGCACCAGCGGTGAGCGGCGCGTTGTAGCCATCCACCACGGTGATCAGATCACCCTTGGTGGTGGTGATCTTCACGGTGGCGCGGCCCAGTAGCCGGGGCAGGGCGTCGAACTCAGCCGGGATCTCGAAGGGGAACGGACCCACCAGCAGTGATTCGGCGCTGCCGATGGTGGCCAGGGCCTCGCGGCGGGCCTCGAGGAACGGATCGCGCTGCTGGGTTTCGGCGGTGGCCGCCAGCGTTTGCAGCTGCTCCTCCAGGGTCTGCAGGAGAGTTTCGGCCTTGGTGCGATCGGCGTCGGAGAACGCCTTCAGCATCGCGTCGCGGCGGGTGCTCAGCAGCGACTGGCTGCGGCGCACGGAGCTGGTGAGGGCGGTCCAGCGCTTGGCCCGCAGGTCGTCACTGGTGGCCTCCAGCCGGTGCTGCAGCTCCTGTAGGTCGGGGGCGTTCACCGGCAGGGCGTTGCGCAGAATCGCCGCCGGATCGGTTACGGCATTGCCCTGGGGCAGGGCGGCTTCGGCCAGGCCTGGCACACCCAGCACGGCCATGGCCAGCAGCACGCAGCTGAGGATCGTTGCCCCCAACTGGCGCAGCAGACCTGTGATTGCCCGTGGATCCGCCATGGCCATCGCCTGCTCTGGCCGGACTCTGGCACAGCCGAAACGGCTTGGCAGCACTGGGCTGTGGGCGGCGCTGGTAGCCAGCTCTACAATCCGCCGACACCGAAACGCCGGAATGATCTCCAGCAACGATTTTCGTACCGGTACCTCGATCGAGCTGGATGGTCAGGTCTGGCGAGTGGTTGAGTTCCTGCATGTGAAGCCGGGTAAGGGCTCCGCATTCGTGCGTACCAAACTCAAGGCGGTGCAGAGCGGCAACGTGGTGGAAAAAACCTTCCGCGCCGGCGAAATGGTTCCCCAGGCCGTGTTGGAGAAGAGCACCCTCCAGCACACCTATATGGAGGGCGACGACTTCGTATTCATGGATATGGGCACGTACGAGGAAACCCGACTCACCGGCAAGCAGATCGGTGACCAGCGTAAATACCTCAAGGAGGGCATGGAGGTGAACGTGGTGGCCTGGAACGGCAAGCCCCTGGAAGTGGAACTGCCGAATTCCGTGGTCCTGGAAGTCACCCAGACCGATCCCGGCGTCAAGGGCGACACCGCCACCGGTGGCACAAAGCCTGCCATCGTGGAGACCGGCGCCCAGGTGATGGTGCCCCTGTTCATTTCGATCGGGGAAAAGATCAAGATCGATACCCGCACTGATAGCTACCTCGGCCGGGAGAACTGATCGCCATGCAGCTCGATCACGATCAGCTCCACAAGCTTCTGGCCCTCCTGGGCGAGAGCGACATCCAGGAGCTCAAGCTTGAGGGCGACGACTTCCGCTTAGAAGTGCGCCGCAACATGCCCGGCGCGGCACCGGTGGCGATGATCCAGGCCCC
>CAIOXF010000227.1 GCA_903862155.1 uncultured cyanobacterium
ATCAGCAGCTCGGCGTTGTCGCGGTCGCGCCAGAGCAGGGTGGCCCGCAGCCCCAGTTGCCGCACTTCACAGGGATCGCCGTCGATCATCAGCACCTCGCCGGGGCGTACCGATCCCTCGAACAGCAGCCACAGCCCGCTCACGAAGTTCGAGAACACCTCCTTGATGCCGAAGCCCAGCCCCACCGAGAGGCCCCCGGCCACGGCGATCAGCCCTGTGGTGTTCACCCCCAGATGGATGGCCACCCCCACCAGGCCGAGGCCCACCACCACGTACTGAAGAATGAGCTTCAGCGCCTTGCGGTTGCCATCTCCCAAGCGCAGGGCCCTCTGGACCAGCCAGGCCAGCCCCGCCGCCGGGGGCCCGCAGCCCACCAGCACCAAATACATCACCAGCAGCGCGTTGAACAGCTTGCCGGCAGAGATCGAGACGCCCAGCAGTTGGCCCAGCTGAATGACGGCGAGGTCTTGGAGGCTGTCCACACTGCGGATCAGCAGCAGCCCGCACCCCAGCAGGTAGAGCGGCCGTAGCAAATGGCTGCCCAGTTGCTGCACCTGGTCGGGCGGGAGCCAGCGCCGCAGCAGACGGTCGAGCAGGTTCAGCGCGTACCAGCCCAGCCACAGCCCGCCTAGCAGCTGCGCCAGTCCGTAGGGGAAGCTGGCCCAGGCCAGCAGTAGGCAGCCCAGGCCCACCAGCATCAGCCCCACAGGTGTGTAGCCCAGGTAGGGGAGCCATGGCAGCCAGCGCCGGTTTCGGGCCGAGCGGGTGAGGGCCAGCAGCCCCAGGATCAGCAGCACCTGCAGCACCACGGCAGGTCGCTCCAGGTAGCCGAACCAGCCCAGGGCTTCGAGCAGTAGCTCTTTCATCGGCCCTCCCGCAGGATTCGGATCGTCTGGCTGGTGGCGTGCTCCGGGCTCACCTCGCCGAACACCAATTCATTGATCAGGTTCTGCATCCGCACGACGCGCCGGTCCTGGTGATGGACGCTGTAGATCAAGGTGTTGGCCATCCGCCCTTGCTGGCTCGCGGCTTGCATCGCCGCCAGCACCGAGGAACTCGCCACAGGCACCCGCACGAAGCGATTGACAGGGAGGTAAACCGCCGATCCCACCGTGACGGTGCGTTGGGTGAGCGGATTGAGGCTGAAGCGGCTGAAGGCCAGGGCCCACTCGCGTCCCGTTTGGCTCGAGTTCTTGCCCAGGGCGATCACCCTCAGCCGGTTGATCGGGCTGGCGATGGAGTTGTTGCCATTGGGCAGCGCAGCCACGCCCAGGCGCGCGCCCATCTTGCGATGCAGGCGCGGCAGCACGGTGCTGCGGCAGGGGATCCAGTCGAGTTGGCCGTTGATCAAATCGGCTTCCGCCTGGGGCTGGCTCGCGTAGAAGATCACCCGCTGCTGATAGCTGGCGTTCTGCAGCCACCGCAGCCAACGGCTGATCCCCGCCTGGCCGTCAGCGGATGGTTCTCGGTTCGCGGCGGCCTCGTTGATCCCTGCCAGGGCCCCCAGGCTGCCGGCACTCCAGAACAGGTTGTCCACGGTGGCGGGTAGCCCTACCGGGATGCCATCGGCGGCCAGGGCCAGCAGCTCATCCACCGTGGCAGGCACGCTGGGCAGCGCCTGGCGGTTGAAGCAGCTGAGTTGGGTCTGCAGCAGCAGCGGCATGCCCACCAGGCTGCTGCCGCTCAGGCGGACCCGCCGCAGGTCGCCCGGATCCAGGGAGTTGAGCTGGTCGGTTGTGGCCGGGAAGGGATCGGTGAGGCCCTCCTGCAGCAACTGCATGGCCGTGTCGCCGTTCACCAGCACCAGATCCGGCCCCAGTCCGCGGCTCGTGCGCAGCCGGATCGCCTCCACGATCTCGGCCTCGGGATAGAGCGAAATCTGGAAGTTGGTGTGGGGGTAAAGCTGCTTGAACCCCTTTTTGAGCTGGCTGAGCTTGGTCTCAACGTCGGCGACCAGCTCGCTGTCGATGGTCTGGTCGTTGCTCACCCCCACCGTCACGTAGAGCGACGTGGGTAACCGCCAGCGGGCACTGCAGCCTCCGAGCACCAGCCCGGCAGCGATCAAGGCAGGGAGAACGGGCAGGCGACGGAAGCGGGCGAGGAGGGCCATCCACCAGCTGAGCTGCCCCATCATCCCCGGCCGGGGCCTTTGCGACCATGGCTCGATTGCCGAGATCCGTCGCCGTGACCGACGCCCTGCCCAAGACCTACGACCCGGCGGGCACCGAAAGCCGCTGGCAGCAGGCGTGGGAAACCAGCGG
>CAIOXF010000228.1 GCA_903862155.1 uncultured cyanobacterium
AACGGCCTCAGGCGTCACATGGCCCTGGCCGGTCGCACCCCCTTTCAGCAACTCGCCCTGCTGGCGGCTACTGAATGACCTGGTGAGAAATCACACTTAAGCAGGCTCTGGGCTGAACCGGCAAACCATCGCCTGCTGTGGCCTCCATCACCGGTGGTTTCAACCACCATCAGCAAGGCTGGAGGCGCTGGGATCGCTTTCCTTGCCGATGATGTTTGTGTCACCACGCTCCTACATGCTGCTGTCGCTGGCGGCAGCTGTCGCAACGATTGTGCTGAAAACATGGGCGTGGCAGCTCACCGGTTCGGTGGGCCTGTTGTCCGACGCGATGGAGTCGGGCGTGAACCTTGTGGCTGCCTTAGGCGCATTCTGGGCGCTCAGCTTGGCGGCCAAGCCTGCCGATCGCAGCCACCATTACGGCCATTTTAAGGCTGAATACTTCTCCAGCGGGCTGGAAAGTGTGTTGATCGTGGTGGCAGCCCTGGCCATCATTCATACAGCCATCGATCGCCTGCAGCAGCCCCAGCCGCTGGAGCAAGTGGGCCTGGGCCTGGCCATTTCATTGGCCGCAACGCTGCTCAATGGCCTAGTGGCATGGGTGCTGTTCAGGGCCGCAAGGCGCTTTGATTCGATCACCCTGCGGACCGATGCCCACCATTTACTCACCGATGTGTGGACATCAGGTGGTGTGGTGCTGGGCATTGGCCTGGTGAAGCTCACAGGCCTCACGATTCTCGACCCCTTGATCGCCATTGGGGTGGCCTTGAATATTGTGATCATCGGCTGGAAGCTGTTCCACGAAACAGCATCAGGGCTCCTCGATCGCTCCTTGCCGGATCAAGAGCAACAGCTGGTTGAGAACGTGTTGGCCTCCTATGAAACGGATGACATCCGCTTCCATGCCCTGCGAACCCGGGTGGCGGGCTCGCGTCGCTTTGTCTCTTTTCATGTGCTCGTTCCAGGGCATTGGAGCGTGCGAGCCGGGCACGACCTCTGTGAACGGCTTGAGCACCACATTGCCGGAGCCCTAACGCGAACCCATGTGCTCACCCACCTGGAGCCGATTGAGGATCCCAAGTCTTGGGATGACCAAGGCTTCCGTTGGGAGCAGGGCTAACACACGGCCGGCCTCGCCCGGGCACACCCCCACCTGATTGCATGATCAACGGCATGCCACGGCCCTACCAACCATCGCTGCTGCGGGTCCTGCACGGTCTCACCGCCTTGCTGGTGCCGTTGGCCTGGCTTACGGGATTCCTGGTGTACTCGGCCGATGATGGCCGATTTGGGCGGTTGCCGTTCCCCCTTCCCGGTGCGTGGATTGATATCCACGGCACGGTGGGGGTTGCGCTCTGGCCCATCGCCCTTCTCTTTGGCTTCTACGCACTGACCGCTGGTCGCCTGCGGCTCCGGCAACCGGCCAACGTCCTGGCCCTGGTGGCCCTGGCACTCGCGGTGGGCAGCGGCAAGTTGATGGACGAAGACTGGCTACGCAACGGACAGCTGGATCACCTTGTTTACAGCATCCACCTGCTGGCCTGGCTACTGATCGCCATCGCGGTCGCCCTGCATGTGATGGCGGTGTTCAACCGCGG